>JBOIEI010000606.1:0-2208 GCA_050741055.1 Burkholderiales bacterium
GACCAGACCGATGCCGGCGAAGTCGTGTCCCTTGGACATGAGCTGCGTGCCGACCAGCAAGTCGACGTCGCGGCGCATGATGGTGGCGCGCATCTGCGGCCATGCGTCGCGCGCTCGGGTCGTGTCCCGATCGATCCGTAGAATGCGTGCGGCGGGCAGCGCCGTGCGCAGCCCCGCTTCGATCCGCTGCGTCCCGAAGCCGACCGGCTGCAGGTCCGCATTTCCGCATTGCGCGCAGCGCACGGGCACCGCGTGCTCGTGCCCGCAGTGATGACACGCCATGCGCGCCCCTGCCTTGTGCGGCACCATGTGCACTGCTGCCTTGTGCAGCACCATGTGCACTTCGCAGCGCGGACAGCTCGGCGCCCAGGCGCACGCCGGGCACAAGAGCACCGGCGCGTAGCCTCTTCGATTGATGAAGACGAGCACCTGCTCGCCGCACGTGATCCGCCTGGCGATCGCGCTGAGCATTGCCGGCGCAATGCCATTTTCGAGGCGCAGCCCAGCGGTGGCGACGAGCTCGACCCGCGGCAAGGGTGCCGCATTCGGCCGCTGCGTCAGGCGTGCCAGCGCATAGCGATCGTTGGTCGCGCGGTGGTAAGTCTCCAGCGATGGCGTGGCCGAGCCGAGGATGATGGGAACGTCGCGGTTGCGTGCGCGCCACACGGCAAGATCACGCGCCGAATAACGCACGCCCTCCTGCTGCTTGTAGGACTGATCGTGCTCTTCATCGACGACGATGAGCCCCAAGTCCGGTAGTGGCGCGAACACGGCGGAGCGCGTGCCAAGAACGATCCGCGCCTGGCCGCGCTGCGCCTCGTTCCAGTGCTCCGCCCGCCGTGCCGCGGCAAGCCCGCTGTGCAGGGTCACCAGTTTGCACGCAGGAAAGCGCGCGCGCAGGCTCGCTTCCAGCTGCGGCGTGAGCCCGATCTCGGGGACGAGGAAGAGAATCTGGCATCCGCGTTCCAGCGCAGCCGCCATGGCCGCCAAGTACACCTCGGTCTTGCCGCTTCCTGTGATGCCGTGCAGAAGCCAGGCTTTGAATCCAGCGCCCGCCCCATCGATGGCGGCTGCGGCCTGCGCCTGCTCGGCGGTGAGCGTCACGGTGCTCGGCGACGCTGCGGGCTTCCCGCCCGAAGCCGAATCCACCAATCCCACCCAGCCCCGGTCGATCAAACGCCGCAAGACGCGGCGTTGCGCGGGGGCGAAATCGGCGATTCGGCACGGTGCGTTGGCTCCGGCGTCCAAGGCTTGCAGCACCTGGGCAGCCAGTGGCGAGCGTTTGAGCCCGGCATGCAACGCCCTCCGGCCCGCGCCGGTGATCGTCACCACGCTCGGGGTACGCCGCGTCGCGCCGGATCGATGCAGGGCCGGCAGGGCGGCCATGACGACCTCACCGATCGGATGGTGATAGTAGGCGCTGACAAACCGAGTCAGCTCCAGTAGATCGGCGGGAAGCCCAGGCACATCGGCCAGAATCTCGCGGACGGTGCGCACCTTGGTGGGGTCGATCGCCGGGGCGTCCGCGATCTCCATGATGACGCCAACGACCTGCTTTGCACCAAAGGGCACGCGCACGCAGAGGCCGACATGCGCGAGCGTCGCGCCCGCACAGGCGTAGTCGAACAACGTCGGCAGGGGCAGGTCGAGCGCCACCTTGATATAGCGCATGCCGGATGCGGCGGCGAATCGCTGCTCAGGGGCCTGCTGGAGCACGGAAATTGCGCCGCAGCAAGCGGTGTCCTGTGGATAAAACTGTTGATGAAACCGCTGTGCGGGCCAAGACGCTTGCGACAAGCCCTCGCCCGGGCCTCGGGCGGGAGCGGCAAGCGACCTGTATAGCTTGGTGATTCAAAGGGTTGCGACCTGGCTATTGAACCCGCCAAGGTGCTGCGGGCAGCAAGCGGCTCGAAAGCCTTCGTGTGCATAACTCATAGCGGCGGCTACCCGGAGAACCGCGGCAGGCAACGCTTTCGCGGCCCCCTCCCCGCTAAACCGCGCCACTAAACGTGATACGGGCGGCTCGCCGCGTGCACCGCTTGTACCAGGGCTTCCACGTGCTCGGGTGGTGTGAACTGTGACACACCGTGACCGAGATTGAAGACATGACCGCTGCCTCGCCCGAATGCATGCAGGATATCGGCAGCGTGCTTTTCAATCGCGTCCGGCGTGCTGAGCAGCACCGCCGGGTCGAGGTTGCCCTGCAGG
>JBOIEI010000607.1:0-4815 GCA_050741055.1 Burkholderiales bacterium
CGACTGCACCGTACTTGAGTTGCGCACCGGTTTCGACGAAGCGCTCGATGTCTTCGTATTTCAGCAGGCCGATCTTGCCGTCGATGATGAGCTGCGAGCAGCCGGCGTCGAGGTAGTAGCCGCCGTAGCGCGTGCGCACCATCCACTGGTGCCCGGCGCCGTCCTCGCCGCTGGTGAACTTGAAGCCGCGCGCGATCAACGCCTCGTTGGTCTTCTTGTCATTCTCGAGCATGCGTGCGGTCAGGGTCTGAAGGTTCTTTTTGACGACCGGCTTGGTGTTGGTCGCGGCCAGGAGGTCGCCATCTTCGATCGGGACGCCGTTGTAGATGCCGTAGGTCAGCTTCGCCGAGGGATCGATGCTCACCACCATCGTGGGGCCGCGCTGAACGAGGGTGGTTTCGCAACCGTTGGCGTGCAAGTCCTGCGCGACGTCGTGACCGCTCGTCCCCGTGCCGATCACCAGCGCCTTCTTGCCTCGCCACTGCGCGCCGTTGGTGAATTCAGTGGTATGCAGCACGTCGCCCTTGAAGTCCTTCAGGCCCAGCAGCTCCGGAATGTGCGGCGAACCGACCAGGCCGTTGGCGAAGACCAGGTGCCGGGGATGCAGCGTGTGCTCGGAGCCGTCGCCGCGGCGTACGACCGCGTCCCAGCGCCCCGCTTCCTGATCGTAAGCAGCTCCGACCAGCTCGGTGCTGGTCCAGAAATTGATCTCCATGGCCCAGGCGTAGGCCTCGAACCAATCGGCCACCATGTCCTTCGGCAGGTAGGTTGGCCACGAGGGCGGGAACGGCATGTAGGGCAGATGATTGTTTTGCGTATCGTTGTGCAGAGCGAGCGAGTGGTAGCGGGTGCGCCAACAGTCGCCGGCGCGCGGCAGGCGGTCCACGAGGAGCGTGTCGACGCCGATGCGCCCCAGCCTTGCGGCGAGCGACAGCCCCGCTTGTCCGCCACCCACGATCAGCACCGCGGGCTCGCGATCCGTATACGCCTGGGCGGCAATGCGCTGCTCTTTCCAGTTGGTGCCGCCGAAATTACGCGAGAACGCTTCGCCTGTGGGCCGGCGTTTACCGATCTTCTCCTCGAATCCCTTCAGCTCATGCAAGCCGGTCATCAACTGAAAGGCTCTCGAAGGATCTGCGGCCAGGAGCCTGACCACGCCGACGCCGCGGCCGACCTCGGTATCGAACTGGAAGATGGCCTCGATGACGTCGACCCCGGCTCTCTGCACGCGGCGCGGCGGCGTGCGTTCTTCTGCGATCGCGAATCCGCGCGCCTGGGCCGATACCTGCTGCGCCAACATAGATGCTGCGATGGCTGCGGCGCCCTCGCGGGGCGTGATCGACCAGGTGAAGGCAAGGAGGTCGCGCCAGTGGCCGTCGGACGCGAACAGCGCTGCGACCGACGGCGCATTGCCGCTGCGAAGCGCCGCATCGAGTTGCTCCAGCCATCGCTCGACCAGCTCTTTCTCGGACCGGTCGACGGCTCTGTCGAAAACTACGGGATGTGCTGCGTCCATCGATTTATTCCTCGTGCATCGATTCCTCATGCATCGGTTGCCGCGGTCGCGACCTCGGCGCCCTTGCCTGCGGGTACTTGCGGGAAGACCGCTCAGCCGAGCTTCAGGTCCAGGCGCCGGATCAGGTCGCCCCATTTCTTGCGCTCGGCTTCGAGCCAGCTTTTGAATTGCTCGGGCGTACCGCCATCCAGGTAGGTCGCCCGATTCCCCATTTCCTTCTTGTAAGCCGGGTCCGACAGCACTTTGTTGATGTCGCGGTTCAACGACGAGACGATATTCGTGGGTGTCCCGGCCGGCACGAGAATTCCGTAGCCGAGCACCGATTCGTAGCCCTTCAGGAACTCGCTCATCGTGGGGATATCCGGTGCCACGGGCAGGCGGGTCTTGCTCGTCACCGCAATTCCGCGCAGTTTGCCTGTCTTCATCGACATCATGCCGGGATAGGCGGAGTTGAACTGCAGATGGATCTCGCCGCCCATCAGGGCCGCGGTGGCGAGCGCGCCGCCTTTGAACGGCACGTGCACGAGCGCGATGTCGGCCACGTACTGGAACAGTTCGGCGCTGAGATGCTGCGTGGTCCCGGGGCCACCGGAGCCGAAGTTGAGCGTATTCGGCTTGTCCTTGGCGAGCTTGATGAGATCGGGCACCGATTGGAAGCTCGCGGATGTGCTGATCATCAGCATGAGCGCCGTCTCTCCCAGCTTCGTGACCGGCGCGAAGTCCTTGTCGGGATCGTAGGGAAGCGTCTTGTAGAGCTCGGGGTTGATCGCGAGTATGGGATGGGTGGCAAAGAAGATCGTGTAGCCGTCGGGTGTGGACTTCGCAACATGCGCCGCGCCGACGCCGCCGCCCGCGCCGCCCATGTTTTGTACCACCACCGAACGATTCCAGATCTTGCTCAAGGCGCTCGCCAGCGTGCGCGCGTGCAGGTCGCTTCCGCCTCCGGGGGAAAAGGGCACGATCATGCGCACGTTGCGCGTTGGATAGCTTTGCGCCATTACGTTTGCCGCCATGGCTGCGAGAGCCAGGCCGAATACCGCCCGCGCAGAACGAGCAATGAAGTGACGCTGCAACATCGTTACCGACTCCTCCTCGAATTCTCTTTACGCCGAAATTGCAGAATGGGCGTTTCCAGGCCCTATGTTGCCTGCCCGGATCAAATCGATTCGCGCATTCGCGCTACTGCCCGTGCTCTTGGAAACGGGCCTGCGGCAAGGCTAACACAGGCGCCTGCCCGGATAGCGTGATTGGCCTCGGCAAGGAACACGGGAGACCACACAGTGGACCTGCGACGCCGTTCGAGCAGAACAGATGCGCCCGGTGCTGTCCCCTCGGGGTGGGCGATAATCCGGAACACACACAATGTTCATCCAACACCGACGAAGGTTCCGAGCGCGGGCAAGTGCCCAATCGATCCGGTTCGGGCGGTGAGAAAGGCCCGTATGAAAATCGTAGTACTCGACGACTATGCCGACATGTTCCGCACGGGCGCGAGCTATCCGCGCTTGCAGGGCCACGAAGTGGTCGTGCATCGCGACACGGAGAAAGATCTCGACCAGCTCGTTGCGCGCCTGGCCGAAGCGGACGTGGTCGTGGCGACGCAGGAGCGCACGCTATTTCCGCGTGCCCTGATCGAGAAGCTGCCGCGGCTGAAGCTCCTCGCGCAGACCGGCAGTCACCGCCATCATTTCGATCGCGCCGCCTGCAGCGAGCGGGGGATACTCGTCTGCGTCGCGCCGGGCGGCGCCAAAGCCTATTCGACCGCCGAGCTTACATGGGCGCTCATCCTGGCATCCGTGCGCCATCTGCCCTACGAGGTCGAGCAGATGAAGCGCGGCTATTGGAACACGACGGCGGGGACCGAGTTACGCGGCAAGACCCTGGGCGTGTACGGCCTGGGAAAGATCGGCGGCTGGGTGGCCGAGGTGGGGCATGCGTTCGGCATGAAAGTCACGGTCTGGGGTCGGGAGGCGTCGAAACAGCGGGCGGGCGAGACCGGGTACGAGGTGCCGGGGAGCCGCGAAGCGTTCTTCGCCGGGGCGGACGTGTTGACGCTGCACCTGTTCGCCAACGCGCAGACCGAAGGCATCGTGAAAGCATCCGATCTCGCCTGCATGAAGCCGACGTCGCTTCTGGTCAACACCAGCCGCATGCGCCTGATCGAGCCGGGCGCGTTGGTGGCGGCGCTGACGAAGGGACGTCCCGGTTATGCGGCTGTCGATGTGTATGAAGAGGAGCCGGTGCTCGACGCCGGCCATCCGCTGCTGCGCATGCCGAACGCGCTGTGCACCCCGCACCTGGGCTACGCCGTGCGCGAGAAGTACGAGGATTTCTATCGGGTCGCAGCGGACAACATCCTGGCGTTCGCGGCCGGCAAGCCGATCAACGTGTTCAACGAAGAGGCGCTTGGCCGGCGCTGAGGCTCGACAGGAGAATCTCATGGCGGGACTGACCGAATGCATCGCCCGCTTCGTTGCGGACAGCGGCGCGCAGAATTTTCCGGCGGAGGCTACCGAAAAGGCGAAGAAGGTCATCGCCGATACCTTTGCCTGCATCATCGCGGGCGCCGGCAGCGAAACCGCGCAGCCGCTGCTGCGCTACGTTGAACGAGCCGGGGGCACGGGTGACCGGCCGATCCTCGGCACGCGCGTGCGCACGTCTGGCGAGCTCGCCGCGATGGTCAACGGCACCTTCGGCCACAGCCTCGACTTCGACGATGTGCTGACGATGATGCCGGGGCACCCGAGCTCGATCGTGCTGTCCGCGCTGCTTGCGAGGCCTGCGCCCGGTAAGACCAGCGGCCGCCAGCTGATCGAGGCGTACGTGATCGGCATCGAGGTGGGCGCAAAGATCGGCCTCGGCATCACCAACGGCCACTACAACCGCGGCTTCCACGGGACCGGCACGCTCGGCATTTTTTCCGCGACCGCGGCGTTGGCCAAGCTCCACCGGCTCGACGCCGAGACGATCCGAACCGTGCTGGGCATCGCGAGCTCGATGGCGAGCGGCGTGCGCCGCAACTTCGGCACGATGACCAAGCCGTTGCACACGGGCTGGGCCGCTCGCAACGCGGTGATCGCGGTCGAGCTTGCGCGCTGCGGGTTCACCGCCGCGCCCGATACGCTGGAAGCGAAATCCGGATTCTTTGCTGCATACGGCGCCGAGCGCTCCGATCCGAACGTCCCCTGCGATGCGCTGGGACACCCGTATGCGATCGTCGATCCGGGCATCGGGCTCAAGCGCTTTCCCTGCTACAACGGCGCGCAGCGGGCCATGCACGGCGTGCTTCAACTCAGGCG
>JBOIEI010000608.1:0-3085 GCA_050741055.1 Burkholderiales bacterium
GCAGCAGCACGCCGATGAAGGGCTTGTCGAGAATAAGCCGAGCGCGCGCGGCGGCGAGCTGCGCTTGCGCCGGGTCGCGGCCCACGTCGGTCATAGCTGTGCGCTTGCGCCGGCGCTACCGCCTCCGTCAGGCTCGTGCAGCAGCAGATCGCTCACGCTGTGCGCCCACTCGGCGAACTCGGGCAGCGCGTACAAGGGCTTCCCGATCGAGCGGTGCAGATCGGTGACCAGCATCACGCCCAGCTCACGTTGCGGAAGCTCGCGCGCGTAGCGCAGGATGTTGCCGACCACGGCATCGGCGTCGCCGCTCGCGCAAGCAGCCTGGGCGCGGCGAACGAGCGCCGCAGCCACGCCGTACTGCAGGTCCAGCCCCAGCGGCACGTCCGCGCAGCGTCCGGTCGCGATCGCCTCGATGTCCGGCATGGCGGACATGTGCTCGATGAACGCCGTGAGCTCGATGCCGGCCGCGGCGCCGACGCAGGCCTGCAACGCATCGAGCATGAGCTGCGGGCAGTCGCGGAACTTCCTCAGCGCGCGATCGGCGTACTCCCAGGAACGCGGGCTCGGAAAAGCCGCCGAGGCGCGTGCGGAGTCGAACTGGAACAGCAGGTCGGGGCGGAAGCGCAAGAAAGCGATGATGCGCGGGTCGATGCCGGCATCGTGTGCCCACTGCACCCAGTCGTCGAGCTGAGGCTCGATCTCGTAGTGCGTGAAGCGGTTGGCGAGCGGCGCCGGCATGACATAGCTCATGCCGCGATCGCCGTGCCGATTGCCGGCAGCGAACAGCGCCCAGCCGGGCGGCACGGCATATTCGCCCAGACGGCGGTCGAGGATGAGCTGGTAGGCCGCGGCGGTGACTGTCGGCGGGGCGGAGGTGATCTCGTCCAGGAACAGGATGCCACGCGGCCCATGCCGCTCGCGATCGGGCAGCAGCGCGGGCACCGACCAGAGCACCCGATCGCCCTGCCGATACGGAATGCCGCGCAAATCGGTCGGCTCCATCTGCGACAGCCGGATGTCGACCAGCGGCACGCCATGGTGTTCTGCGACGGCTGCGGCGATTCGCGACTTGCCCACTCCTGGCGGGCCCCAAAGCATGACGGGTGTGTGAATGCCGTCGGCCGCGGCGGCGAGCTCGCGCTCGAGGACGGCTCGCACGTGCGAAGGTCGCATGCGATCGATCATAGCACGCGACTTTTTTCCCCTCTCGAGAAACTATTTCCGCGCCTGTTTCTCCGCCTGCGCCCGACCGGCACGCCGGGCTATAACGCTCCTGGAGAGGAGGGGCCGGACGCGACAACGTCGCGGACGGGGGTGAGATCCTCGCCTCCCGGAGGAGGGGCACGACGCGACGCCGTCGCGGAGGGGGTGGTCCCGAAGCGTACCCGTGACCAAACTTTGCCCCTCGCGGCCGAGCGTATAGAATCGTCCCGCTCCCCTGCCTTCCTCATGAACTTCTGCTCACATTGCGGCACTCGTGTCGTGGTCCGCGTCCCCGCCGGCGACACCTTGCCGCGGCATGTCTGCGACGCCTGCGGCACGATTCACTATCAGAACCCGAAGATCGTGGTCGGCTGCATCCCCGAGTGGGAAGACCGCATCCTGCTCTGCCGGCGCGCCATCGAACCGCGGCGGGGACTGTGGACGGTGCCGGCCGGGTTCATGGAAAACGGCGAGACCACCAGCGAGGGCGCCCAGCGCGAAACGCTGGAAGAAGCCAATGCACGGGTGGAGGTGGGCGAGCTGTTCGCGCTCTACAACATCCCGCACATCAGCCAGGTCTACATGCTGTTCCGGGCGCGTCTGCTCGACCTGGATTTCTCCGCCGGCGCCGAGACGCTGGAGCTCAAGCTGTGCCACGAGAGCGACGTGCCGTGGGACGACATCGCGTTCGCCACCGTACGCAACACGCTGAACCATTACTTCAACGACAAGCGCAAGGGCGCGTTCGGCTTTCACTTCGGCACGATCCAGCCGATGCCGCGAACGCCGTCGCAGCCCAGGCCGTGACCGCGACGAGTGCGGCCGTGCGCGAACCGCCTTTCGAGGTTTCCATGAACGCTACCGATGCAGCCCCGCCCGCATTCCGCTGGGACGACCCGTTCCTGCTCGACGAGCAACTCGAAGACGACGAGCGCATGGTGCGCGACAGCGCCCGCGCCTATTGCCAGGAAAAGCTGATGCCGCGGGTGCGCGATTCGCACCGCCACGAGCGTTTCGATCGCGAAGTCCTGAACGAGATGGGGGCGCTGGGTTTTCTCGGCCCCACGATCGAGGGCTACGGCTGCGCGGGCGTGAATCACGTCTGCTACGGCCTCATCGCGCGCGAAATGGAACGCGTCGACAGCGCCTACCGCTCGGCTTCCGGCGTGCAGTCGAGCCTGGTGATGTTTCCGATCTACGCTTATGGCAGCGAAGCGCAGCGGCAGAAGTACCTGCCCAGGCTCGCGACCGGCGAGTGGGTCGGCTGCTTCGGTTTGACCGAGCCCGACAACGGCTCGGATCCGGGCGGCATGCAGACCCGTGCGCGCTCGGTGGATGGCGGCTACGTCGTGAACGGCTCGAAGATCTGGATCACGCATTCCCCGATCGCCGACGTATTCGTGATCTGGGCCAAGGACGATGCCGGCAAGATCCGCGGCTACATCCTGGAAAAAGGCATGAAGGGGCTCTCCACGCCCAAGATCGAGGGCAAGTTCAGCCTGCGCGTCTCGATCACCGGCGAGGTCGTCATGGATGAAGTGTTCGTGCCGGCGGAGAACCTGCTGCCGAACGTTTCCGGCCTGGCGGGCCCATTCGGCTGCCTGAACAAGGCACGCTACGGCATCGCCTGGGGTGCGATGGGCGCGGCCGAGTTCTGCTGGCACGCCGCGCGTCAATACACGCTGGAGCGCAAGCAGTTCGGCCGGCCGCTCGCCGCCAACCAGCTCATCCAGTTGAAGCTCGTCAACATGCAGACCGAGATCGCGCTCGGGCTGCAGGCGGCGTTGCGCGTCGGAAGGTTGCTGGACTCGGGCCGCTGGTCGCCCGAGATGATGTCGATCGTGAAGCGCAACGCCGCCGGCAAGGCGCTCGACATCGCCCG
>JBOIEI010000609.1:0-3217 GCA_050741055.1 Burkholderiales bacterium
CTTCTATCTCGAACAGCGCCACGAATCCGGAGCTGCCAAAAGGAATGATGAGCTCGCGCAAGAATGGATTGCCCGGTCCTCCGACAGCCTTGCGGCACGAAAACGGGAACATTTCCAATGCCTCGAATGCCTTGGCGATCGTGACCCGCGCACGGTTTGCCGTGGCAATGTCCTGTTCGAGCAAGTAATCGAACAAGCGCGATAGATCTTCCTCGGCTTCGTGCGTGAGGCGCACGCGGAAGCGGCTCATCGTGTAGGGCTGCGCTCCTTGCGCGCTTTCTCGATGCGCCGATCGAGCTTTGCCAGCATCGCGGCTGCGGAGACGTACTTGCCGGACTTCCTCGCCGCTTCGGCCGAGGCCAGGCCGCGTTCGATGAGCGCCTTCTGCGACTGGCGGAACTCGACATTGCGTCGCACGGACTCCTCCACAAACCCCGACAGAGTCTCGCCGGCTCCAAGCAATACTTCAGCCGCTTCGCGTAACTCCGGGGACACGCGTACAGCAGGAATGGCAGCGGTCTTCATAGCGTGCTCCATTGCATTACATTTGTAGTGCAATGATGCGGGATTGCCGATACCTTTACAAGATCGAGTCATCGCCACGCCGTTTGTCGAGGCATGCGCCGGCCATCAGGCATAATTGCGCAGCCCCACGCGTTGCGATCTCTTGCTTCAGAACGAATCCGCCTTGCCTTCCAAGCTTGCGACCCAGGTTCGATCTTCCCCCGTTCCGACTTCCGGCGCGCGGGTGGACGGCAAGTTCGCCCAGCGGGTGATCGCCTGGCAGCGGCGTCACGGCCGGCACGATCTGCCGTGGCAGCGAAACCGAGATGCGTACGCCGTCTGGGTTTCGGAAATCATGTTGCAGCAGACCCAGGTGGCAACGGTTATTCCGTATTTCGAGCGCTTCATGGCATCGTTTCCCGACGTGCACTCGCTGGCGCGAGCGGACGCCGACGAGGTGCTGAGACACTGGAGCGGGCTCGGCTACTACTCCAGGGCGCGCAACCTGCACGCTGCGGCGCGACTGCTGGTATCCCGATTCGGCGCGATGTTTCCGCGCGATCCGCAAATTATCGCCACGTTGCCTGGCATCGGCCGTTCGACCGCGGCCGCAATCGCCGCGCTTTCATTCGGCGTGCCGGGCGCGATTCTCGACGGCAACGTCAAGCGCGTGTTGTGCCGCGTATTCGGCATCGAGGGCGATCCGGGCTCCAGCGCCACGCTGCACCAGTTGTGGTCGCTGGCCGAGCGCCTCGTGCCGGCGCGCGAGGTGGAGGCTTACACGCAAGGCGTCATGGACCTCGGCGCAACGGTATGCCTGCGTCGTGCGCCGAAGTGCGATATCTGCCCCGTGCAGGCGGCGTGTGTCGCCAGAAGCCAGGGGCGGATCGGCGAGCTGCCAAGGGCACGCGTGCGGCGGCCGCGCCCGGAGCGCAGCGTCGCCATGCTGGTGCTGCATCACGCGGCTCGCGTGCTGCTGCAAAAGCGTCCACCTGCGGGCATCTGGGGTGGGCTGTGGTGCTTTCCGGAGGCCGAGCTCGACGACGATCCGGCAGCCGTCTGCATGCAACGCTTCGGCGCCCGCGGTGTGCAGATTGCATCCTTGCCGACTCTGGAGCATGGCTTCACGCATTTCCGCCTGCGCATTCATCCGGTGCGGGTCGAGATTGCCGAGTTGTCCGCACAGGCCGCGGAGCCGGGAACGGTATGGCTCGCGCTCGACGAAGCGCGCACGGCCGCGATCCCGACTCCGGTGCGCAAGCTCCTGGAGAGCGCATGACGCGGACCGTGCGCACCGTACTAAGCTTCGGGCTGATCGTGCTCGCGTTGTGGTTCTACAACACGGTGCGCCCGGTGCCGCAACCGCCCGGCATCCTCGCACCGGATGCGCCGCAGATCGAGGCCGTGGCCGGCGAGCCAGAAGTATTCGAGCGCAACGAGCACGTCCTGACCGCGCTTGCGCGCTTCAGCGGGCACGCGCGCGTGCTGTCGGTGGACCGCTACGGCGACCGCGCATCCAAGGTTGCACCGCTGGACGTCGCGCTCGGCTGGGGACCGATGTCGGATTCGGCCACCCTGAAGGTGGTCGACGTGGCGCAGACCGAACGCGGTGTGGTGTTCCAGTCGTTCGATCCGAAACTGCCGGACGAGCAGGTGGCCGCTTACGTGCTCAACCTGCACGTGGTCGCGGCCGATGGCGAGTTGCGCAAGCGCCTGGGCGAGCTGCGCGCCGGCAATGTCGTGCGCATCGAAGGCTGGCTCGTGGAAGCGGTCGCGGGCGACGGCTGGCGCTGGCGTGGCACGGCGCGCGATGGTGCGCCGACAATGCCTGCGACGCTGTTGTGGCTGGAGAAGCTGGAAGTGAGCTAACCCAAAAAGTGAGCTAACCCAACTGGCGCGGTTGAGCCAAGCCGCTACCACAGGCGCACGTCGACGCCTTGCTTGCGCAGCCGCTCGGTGCGTTCCTGCAGATAGCGCTGGAAGCTCGGCTGCGAGCGGTATGCGCCGCTCGCGACATAGTCGAGCGCGCTTTGCAGGTGATGCGCGCGCACGTAGCCTTCCACCCGCAGCACTTCGCGACCGGCACTGTCGAACAGCAGCACCGAGGGCGTGTACCCGACATCCAGCGCGCGGGCGAGCTCGGCTTCGCTGCTGCGCTTTCCGTCTGGTCCGACCAGCACTGCCTCTCCGAACAGATCGATGCGCGCCACATCGAACGTTCGCAGCACGCGCCGCGTTACTTCCGAGCGCAGCGCTTCGCCGTGCATCTCGTCGCACGCCTGACAGGCCACCTGCTCGACGAACAGCGCGAGCGGCTTGGCCTTACCCACGCGCGTGAGATCGAGCGGCGGCCGCAAGAAAAACGGCTGGTCGTTCAGCTTTCCGCTCGCCGGCTCCTTCACGGCGCTGCGCATGTAGTCGGCGAAGGTGGACCGATTCTCCATGCGCCCGATCACGTACTCGATGGCGGCGCGGAAGCGATGCGGCGGGTAGTAGCCGTTGATGCGCGCGATGACGCGCGCCGACTCGTCGAAAAAAAGCAGCGTGGGCGTGAACTGCACCTTCAGCCGCGCCGCCAGCGCCTTCTCCGTGACGACGCTGCCATCCAGCCAGGTCACTTCGCGATCGCCCCATATGTTGAAAGCAATCGGGTAAAGATGCTTCTGCACGCGTTCGGCGATGTCCTTCTGTCGCAGGTTGTCCTGCATGAGAC
>JBOIEI010000610.1:0-12771 GCA_050741055.1 Burkholderiales bacterium
CTACTCTCAAGGCGCTCGGCGCACAACCTCCTCGAATACGCATCGACTACCGCCTTCGAGGCTGATATCTGCTATGCAGTGACTGCGCCGGCGCATCCTTCGCAGCGCCTGGCGTAGGGGATCACAAGCCTCGCGCTCGCGACGCCGCTTTGGCGGGCAGGCGTCGTAGAATCCGGCAAGAGAGTCGAGCCGCGTCGAACTCTGGGAAGCAACCGACCGTCAAGCCGGCGCCGACGGACAGGTAATTGGGACGCACACAATTTCGATAAATGACCGCGCGAAAGACCTACATGCTACGAGGGGACGAAATTGTGTGCGTCCCAATTACCCATCCGCTTGGCATTTTATGCACGATTGTCTGGAGCAGATCTCATGGCCGAAGCATCCAACGTATCCGCCTCTTCCACGTCCCCCGTCGATCGTTACGCGACCGTCAACGGGCTGCGTATTCACTTTGTGGACTGGGCGCGGCCCGAGAGCGAAAACGCACCGCCGCTCATCCTGCTGCACGGTATCGGGCGGCTTGCGCGCAGCTTCGATCCGATCGCGCCGCACTTTGTAGACCGCTACCGCGTGATCGCGATGGACATGCGCGGCCACGGCGATTCAGCCTGGCACCGCCAAGCGGCTTACCTGGTCGAGGATTACGTGCAGGATCTCGAAGGGCTGGTCGAGCAGCTGGGCTTGCGCGACATCGTGCTGTGGGGCAATTCCACCGGCGGCCGGGTCGCGCAGGTGTTCGCGGGCACGCATCCCAGCCTCACCAAGGCGGTGATCGTGGAAGACGTGGGCCCCGAGCGGCCGAAGGCGATCTCGGCAGGGCGCAGCAAGCGCATGGCGCGCGAGCAGCAGGGCTGGGCGTCGATCGAGGAACTGCTCGTACAGCTCAAGTCCGACTATCCGCGCATCCCGGAATCCACGCTGCGCCTGATCGCCACCCACAATTCGAAGTCGCGCGCCGACGGCCGCATCGTGCTCAAGCGCGATCCCGACATCGAGAAAGGTTTCGTGCCCACCGAGATCTGGCGCTTCGTGAAGACGATCCGTGCGCCGATTATCTACATCCTCGGTGGCGCAAGCACGATCGTGCCGGCCGAAACCCAGGAAGAGCTGCGGCGCGTGCTGCCGCAAGTGCAGATCACCACCATGCCCGGCCTCGGGCACTATCCGAACGAGGAGGATCGCGAGGGATTTGCCGCGATCGTGGATCGGTTTCTGCAGGCGCTGCCGTCGCGTTGATTCGGACCGTTTGCGACGCGCGAGGCGAGAGACCACCCCGTCCGCGCGTCCCGCCCCTTCGCAGGAGCGCCCTTGCGTCTCCCCGCCTCTCATGAGGCGGTGGCGCGAAGCGCCGGGGTGTGGTTTTCGGTCGTCGCTATATTTCGCCCTTCGCGAGCATCGCCCGCAGCCGCGCCTTCGACACGCGGTTCACGGCATTCGAGCGCGGCATGTCGTCGACGAAGATGAACCGGCGCGGTGTCTTGAAGTTAGCGAGCCGCTCTCTGCAGTAGGCGTCGAGCGCTTCAGGCGTGGTGCTGTGGCTCAAGCGCAAAACGAGGAACGCGACCGGCACTTCGCCGAGTCTCGGATGCGACTCGGCCACGACGGCCGCCTCCTGCACTTCGGGATGGCTCATCAGCACTTCCTCGACTTCCAGCGGCGACAGGTTTTCCCCACCTACCCGAATGACATCCTTGATGCGGCTCAGGAACTTGACGTAGCCGCCGGGAAGCTTCACGCCCTGGTCGCCGGTACGCAGCCACCCCTGCGCATCGACGGCGGCCGCCGTGGCTTCGGGATCGCGGAAGTAACCGAGCATCACGTTGAAGCCGCGAACCCGAATTTCGCCGGGCGTGCCGTCGGGCAACGGGGCGCCACTCTGCGGATCGACGATCGCGACCTCGACGCCGTCGTGCGGCCGGCCGTCGGAGTCGTGGCGCATGTCGAGCGGATCGCTCCCATGACAGATGCTTACGTTGCCCGCGGTCTCGGTCAGGCCGTACACCTCGCACATGCGGCTGTCGTACAACCCTTCGAGTCGCGCCATCTCGGTGGCGGGCGCGCTGTACCAGGCGCGAGTGAGCGCAGCGATCTTGTCCTTCTTGAACCCGGGTAGCCGCGCCACTTCCTGCAGCGGGACGATCGAGCCGTGATACGCGTTGATTTCCTCCCCGGAGAGGATCTCCCAAGCTTCCTGCGCGGTATACGGCCGGCTCGTGTACAGCGTCGAGCCGGCGACCAGGTTGGTGAGCAGCGCATGCATGTAGCCGGACGCATGGAAGAACGGCCCCACGCTGTAGAAGCGCTGACCAGGCTTTAGATCCTGCCGCTGCGCGACTGCGCGCGCGAGCCGGATAATCCCCGAGTGGCCGAGCACGACGCCCTTGGGCGCGGCCGTGGTGCCGGAAGTCGACAGGATGACTGCACCCCCCGCCAGCGACGGGTATTCGCCCTCGGCCATCCGGGCGATCATCGCGGCGGCCGGCGGCAATGCCGGCGCGGCGGCATTGCGGGCGAGGGTCTCGGACCAATCGTGCGTGCCGGGCATGCGCACTTGGTCGTCCGCCAGCAGCAGCACCTCCGGCGGGCTCACCTTGCGCTCCGCGAACGCTTCGAGCACGGCCGGAATGTTGTCGTAGGCGTTGCCGCGGCCGAAGAAGCGTGCCTCGGCGATCCAGATGCGCGGGCACGTGAGCAGCAACAGGTGCGCAACCTCGCGCGCCGAAAGCCGCGTGTTCACCCCGACCGTGACCGCGCCGCAGCGGGCAGCGCCATACGCCGCGACCGCCCAGTCGACCCGATTGGTCATCCAGATGGCGACGCGGTCGCCGGGCCGCACGCCGAGCGCAGCGAGCATCCGCCCGCATGTCTCCGCCCGATCGCGCAGCTGGCGAAACGTGGCGACCTCCTGACGCCGACCGACGATCAGGAATTCGCGCTCGCCGTAGTGCTCGGCGGCAGCGTCCAGGACATCGAACAGACTGGATGGCGACAGCTCGGCCATGCTGGTACTGAGTCCTGGATTCGTTACTGCAACCTCGATCGCGTACCACTAGACCTTCAGCACCTCCTGGCCCGAGCCGGCCGGGAGCTCGCATGCATTGGCAGACATGCACAACAGGCTGTAGTAGCCGATGGTTCCGGTGAGCTCGATGAACTGCTCGTTGCCGAAGCGCTTGAGCACCGCTTGCGCCAGCGCATCGTCGACCCGATGCTTTTCCAGCAGTGCGCGAGTGAAATCGACGATTTGCGCGTCTTCGGGCGGCAGGCCGCGCGAGTGTTTTTCGCGGATCGCCGTGATGGTCGACTCCGGTACGCTTTGTCTTCGGGCCGATCCCGACTGGGCGCCCCAGACGTAGAGCGTCTCGAACTCACGTGCCACCACCATGGCGGCGAGCACGCGCACGCGCATGTCGAGCTTGCCCTTGAAGCGCACGTAGCCGCCGAGCGCCTCGAGGTGAGCGGCGACGTCCGGGCAATGCATCAGCACCGTGAACGGCCCCTGGATGCCACCGCGGCTTGCGATGACGGCATCGGCAATCTTGTGGTGCTCGGATGCGACCTGGTCCTTGCTGGTGATGAGAGGCAGCCTTGCCATGATCATGCTCCTCCTGGTTGCGGCCCGGCCGGGCCGGATGACCGATGGTGCTATAGAATCGAGCGATGTTCCACTCTTCGATTCAGCCACGATGAACGCTACTCCGAAACGCACCGGGCCGCTGGCCCGATTTCGTGTGCTCGATCTCACTCGCGTACGCTCGGGGCCGACCTGCGTGCGTCAGCTCGCCGACTGGGGCGCGGATGTGATCAAGATCGAAAGCCCGCCCGGGCTCGAGCTGGGCGATTCCTTCGGCGGTTCGCGCCTCGGGCCCGATTTCCAGAATCTGCACCGCAACAAGCGCGCGATGACGCTCAACCTCAAGGATGCCGAGGGGCTCGCGATCTTTCGCAAGCTGGTCGAGACCGCCGACGTGGTGGTCGAGAACTTCCGCCCCGACGTGAAGGATCGGCTCGGCATCGACTACGAGTCGCTGCGCAAAATGAACAAGCGCATCGTGCTGGGCAGTATCTCGGGCTTCGGCCAGGACGGGCCGTATGCGAAGCGGCCGGGCTTCGACCAGATCACGCAAGGCATGGGCGGGCTGATGGCGATCACCGGCATTCCGGGGCAGGGGCCGGTGCGCGCCGGGATCGCGGTGTCGGATTCTTCCGCGGGCCTGTTCCTGGCGCTCGGAATTCTCACCGCGCTGCTCGAGCGCGAGGAAACCGGCGAAGGCCAGTGGGTCGACGTGTCGCTGCTCGGCGCGATGATCGCGATGCTCGACTTCCAGGCCGCGCGTTATCTCGTGAAGGGCGAGGTCCCCGAGCAAACGGGCAACGACCATCCGACCTCGATTCCGACCGGCGTGTTTCCCGTTTCGGACGGCTACGTCAACATCGCCGCGGCCGGGCAGATGATGTGGGAGCGGCTTTGCAAGGGGCTCGATGCCGAGGAACTGACGACGCGGCCCGAGTACCTCACGTCCGAGCTGCGATCGAAGAACCGGGCGGCGCTCAATGTCGACCTGGGCGAGATCACCAAGCGGTTCACTTCGAAGGACCTGATCGCCCGGCTGGAAAAGGGCGGGGTGGCGTGCGGGCCGATCTACAAGATGAACCAGGTGTTCGACGATCCGCAGGTGAAGCATCTCGGGATGGCGGCGCCGCTCGCGCATCCGAAGCTCGGCGATACGGCGCTGGTGGCGCAGCCGTTCAAGCTCTCCAGCCATCCTTTCCGGATTCGCACCGCGCCGCCGGAAGTCGGCGAGCACACCGACGAGATCATGCGCGAAATCGGCTACGCGCCGGAACAGATCGAAGCATTCAGGGCGAAGATCGTCATTTGACCCGCATTTGATACTTTTGGGATGCTCTGGACAACGTCATTCCCGTGAAACGGGAATCCAGGAATGTGACTGAGTGAGCTGGAGTCCTACGTGCGCGGGAGAGACGTGGGATTGGTTTTATCGGAGGTTCCTTTTTGTTGGCGGCCGCACGCCCGCGCAAGGCCGCGCTTGAACAATACAGTCGCAATACATTCGGCAACAGCACCTGGAACCGCAAAGGAGGCACTATGGGCACGACACAACGCATGGCCCGCTTCATCGCCGAAGCGAAATTCGAGGACATCCCGGCGCCGGCGGTGAACCTGGCGAAACTTTGCCTGCTGGACGCGGTGGGCTGCGCGCTTTACGGCACCACGCGTCCGCTCGGGAAGATCATCACCGGCGTGGTCGATGAAATGGGCGGCAAGCCTGTTTCCAGGGTGCTGGGAACGCGCATCGAGACCAACGCCGTCAATGCCGCCATGGCCAATGGCACATTGGGCCATTCGGAGGATTTCGACGATTTCGCCGCCGGCCACCAGGCCGTGCTGCTCATGCCGGTGGTGCTCGCGTTGGGCGAAGAGCAACGCGCGAGCGGCAAGCAGGCGCTGCTCTCCTACATCGTCGGCTTCGACATCACCACCAATGTCACCCACGCCATGGGCGAGGATCACTATGGCAAGGGCTGGCACAACACTTCCAGCATCGGCACGCTGGGCTCGACCGCCGCGGCGGCGAAGATGCTCGGTCTCGACGAGATGCAAACGCGCATGGCGATCGGCATCGGCGCGAGCCAGGCCGCGGGCCTGCGCGGCAACTTCGGCACCATGACCAAGCCCTTCCACCCGGGCAACGCATGCCGCGCCGCAGTGATGGCGGCGAAGATGGCCGAGAAGGGCTACGAGGCGAACCCCGACATCATGGAGCATCGATTCGGCTATGCGGCCGTGTACGGCGAGCAGATGATGAGCCTCGCGAACTGCACGCGCCATCTAGGCCATCCCTGGGCGCTCATGGGCAGCGGTCACGAGGTGGCCAACGGCATCCGCATCAAGATCTGGCCCTGCTGCGGCGGTACGCACGGCGCCAACACCGCCATCACGCACCTGCTGAAGAAGCATCCCGTCAAGGCCGATGAGGTCGAACGGGTGGACATCTTAACCACGCAGGAGCCTTCGTGCATGGCGCCCAACCTGCGCTGGCCGAAATCCGGGCTGCAAGGCAAGTTCTCCAGCTGGTTCACCGTCGCTTCCATCATCGTCGATGGCGGCAAGCTCGATCTTTCCAGCTTCACCGACGAAGCGGCTGCCCGGCCGGCGGTGCAGGACATGCTCAAGCGCGTGAGCATCGTGCAGGATCCCGAGCATGCCGGGCGCCCGCATCGTGCGCGCGGGGGCTCGCACTGGCTCGATCTCACCGTGACGCTCAAGAACGGCGAGCGCCTGGTCGCTGCGCGCATCGAAGCGAACAATGCGCGCGGCGATACCTACGGCTGGGAGACCAAGGAGGCGGTGTTCGACAAGTTCAAGATGCTGGCAGGCGCGGTGTTGAAGCCGTCGCAGGTCGATGCCGCGCTGAACGCCATCATGGATCTGGACAAGGCGAAGGACGTTCGCGCCGTCGTCGACAGCGTCATTCCGCCGCGGTAGCACGCGACACGAAGGGGCGCAGGGGCGGCGTTTATCGCCCCTTTATCGCCGCCTGGGTAGCGACGGCGGGCGGTTTATGATCCCTTCGTCGTCCTCCCTCAGTCCGAACCCTGGGACCGGCATTCGATCGGTTCCAGGCCCTGCATCTCCAGCCTGAGATCCCGGCCCTTGCTGCGCATGGTGGTGCGTCCGTCGCTGTAGATATTCCCGGATGCGTCCGATTGCTGCTTCAGTTGCACCGTCCTGCCGCGCCGGCTCACAAGAGCGATGCCGCCTCGCGCATCGAGGAACCGCACTTCGATCTGCTCGCCGTCGCGGCACGCGTACAACATGCGCACTTCGCCCGGCCCAGCGGACTTGCCATCGGCCGGGTACTCGGCCGGGTAGCCGCCCTGGGTCGAGGTACCGCAGCCTGCACTCAGGAGCGCGGCGAAGGCAACGGCTCCAATCCAGCGGCCACCCCAAGGGCGGTCGAGTTCTGCACCGCGGCGATGCTGCGCCGTAGCGCCGAGGCGGCATGCACCCGCCCGAAGCGGCGTCGCTTCGCCCTGCGGGTCCCGCGGGTGTCCGCTTTCGCAGACCGAAACATCGTAGCAGCGCACGATTCGGTTCCTCCTGTGCAAGCGCGCGGTTCGCCCCTGCAGTTCGCCCTCTATTGTGCCTTGATGTTGGCGGCTTGGATCACCTTGCCCCAGCGCGCCGTCTCGGCCTTGTGGTGCGCGGCGAATTCCTCCACGCTGCCGCCGACGATGCGCAAGTAGCTCTTGCCGAAGTGGGCCTGTGCCTGCGGCGTGCGCAGGTACTGGTTCACCGCCTGGTTCCACTTCTGCGCGAGCGCCGGCGGCATGGCCTTGGGGCCATAGACGCCGAACCAGTTCGACGATTCGTAGCCCGGAACGCCGGCTTCCGCTACGGTGGGGATGTCGGGTGCATACGCCGCGCGCTTGGCACCTGTCGTCGCCAGCACGCGCACCCGGCCCGCCTTCATGAGCGGCAGAAAGGCGTTAGCCGAATTGAAGAACACCTTCACCTGGCCCCCGATCAGGTCGGTAATGGCGGGACCGCCGCCCTTGTACGGCACGACCAGGATGTCGACGCCCGCCATGGTCTTGAAGAGCTCCATGTTGAGGTGCGTCGAGCTGCCGATACCGGAGGCGGCGGCGGTGATCTCGCCCGGCTTCGCTTTTGCGAGCGCGATCAGCTCCTTTACGTTCTTCACCGGCAGCCCGGGATATACCCCGAGCAGCTGCTCGCTGGCCGCGATCTGCACGATCGGCTGCAGGTCGCGCACGGGGTCGAAACGCATGTTCTTGTACATGCTCGGCATGATCGCAATGGCCGAGCTGTTGCACAGCATCGTGTAACCGTCGGGCTGCGCGCGTGCGACGAGCTCGGTGCCGATGGTGGTGCCGGCGCCCGGGCGGTTGTCGACGATAACCTGCTGGCTCCAGATCTCGGTCAAGCCCGCGGCGACCGCGCGTCCGACCAGGTCGACCGAGCCGCCGGGAGAATAGGGATTCACCAGGCGCACGGGACGGTGGGGGAAATCGCTCTTCGCCTGTGCGGCTGCGCCGCAGGCGGCGATTGCGCTCGCTGCTGCGGCGAGCGCGAGCGTGATTGTCTTGAAGCGTATCGTCATGAGCCTTCTTCACGCCGCTTGCGTGCGGCGTGCACGGATTCTTTGTGAAACAGGAGGCCGTCCGGGCAAATGCGCGGACGGCCAGGGGAAATGCTCGACTGAATCGGCCGGGTGAAGCGTTTCGCCCGGCCGCAGCTACGCCGCGCTTGCGCGCGGACTGTCGCCACGCCGCGCTTGTGCGCGGCCCTATTGCCTCAGCGCGCGACCAGCTTGGGCTGCACGCCCGGGATCGACTCGGGTTTCTCGCCCTGTTTCGCGAGCTTCTCCTTGTAGCCGGGTGCTTCGGGGCGCTGCCAGCTGGTGATCGGCTCGTTCCACGGCGAGTGCGCGCCTTCGTAGGCCTTCTTGCCGAGGATGAAGTGCTTCGCCTGCTCCAGCGTCTCGATGTGCGGCATGTCCATCGCATAGAGCTTGTCGTAGTGCGGGCGCGGACCGGCCTTGGAGGTGAAGCCGAACAGCTGATGGCCGACGACCTCCTCGGCGAGCCACACGCACTCGATCAGCTTGTAGAGATCGACGCCGGTGTGGATGCCCATCTCCTGCAGCATGTGCATCAGGTCCTCGGTGGCGATCATCATCGCCGCGCGGCCCATGCCGCAGTACGGACACCCCGCCATGCCGCCGATCGAGGTCTGCAGGCGCAGGGTATCGGACCCATCGAGCACCTTGAGCGCGGCGTATATAGAGGCGAGCGCCACGCCGCGCGCGTTGTGCAGATGCAGGTTGAAGTCCTTGATGGTCGGATAGCGCTCCTTCAGACCCACGAGGGTGCGCTCGACTTCGTGCGGCATGTTCCAGCCGGTCGCGTCGGCCATGCCGACCTTGGTCACGGGAATGCCCGCGTCCTCCCACATGCGGTACATGCGGTCGAACATCAGCATGTGCTGCTCGAACGGCACCTGGCCGATCCAGTTGGAGCCCCAGACGTTGCTGATCGACATGCCGCCTTCCTTCACGCCCTTTTCCACCGCCCTGGCGATGGTCTTGGGCCAGACCGCGATCTGCTGCGCCTGCGTGCGATTGGTGTTGCGCTGGGCGAACGCGTCGCACATGTCCACGCGCGTGGACAACTCGCTGACTCGCGGACTGAGCGGCGGACTGTAGGCCTTGGCACGCTCCACGCCCTTGTCGTTCAGTGCGGTATAGGTGTACTTCACGCCCGGCTGCGGCTCGAAGCCGGAAATCAGCTCGTCCACGCACGCCATCTGCGGGGTGTACTTCGGGCTCACGAAGGAACCGACGTTGATTTCCTGCAGCCCGGTAAGGGACAAGGCGTTGAGCAGACGAATCTTCGCTGCAACCGGAATATCCCGGTCTTCGATCTGCAAGCCGTCGCGCATGCCTTCTTCGGTATGGATGATCTTCGGATAACCGGCCATGGTGACTCCTTCGAATGTGCTGAATGCTTGTGACTGATCCGTGCATCCGATCCGGTACGATCCGGATGCAGCCTGCCGTTCGCTTGTCAGGACGCCGTCCGCATCGTGGCCCAGGCAGCGAAAGCACCCTATAAGGATACACCCCGGGCGCAGCGGAGCACACTCCCGCCCCGCTTGTCCTGCCCCCCGCTTGCGCGCCGGCGTTGCTTCGTTTGCGCAGGGTTATTGCGCTTCGATGCCTGCAGCCTTGACGGCTGCCCCCCAACGCTCGACCTCGCGCTTGTAATAGGCGGCGGCGTCCGACGGTGTATTGGGGAAGTTGGTCATATAGGTGCGACGCAAATGCTCCTGGGCCCGGGGCGTCTTCATCTGTTGGTTGATCGTATCGCTCCAGCGCTGCACGACGTTGGCTGGGAGCTTTCTCGGTCCGGCGACGAGATACCAGACATTGGCTTCGAATCCGGGCACGCCGGACTCCGCCACCGTCGGCAGATCGGGCATGAAATCGACCCGCTTGGCGCTCGTCATCGCGACCGCGCGCAGCTTTCCTGCTTTCACGTGTCCCAACAGCGTGCCCGGCGTGTTGAAGTGGAGCTTCGTCTGTCCGCCCATCAGGCCTGCGATCGCGGGATTGCCGCCTTTATAGGGCACATGCAGCAGATCGATCTTTGCCATCGACTTGAACATCTCGAGCGTCAGATGGTTCGTGCTGCCGGCACCCGAAGAGGCCGCCGGAATCTTTCCCGGTTCCTTCCTGGCGAGATCGATGACGTCCTGCACGGACTTGGCGGGGAAGCCGGGGTTGACCACCATCATGAACGGACTGACCGCCGTGATCGCGACCGGAGTCAGATCGCGTACCGGATCGAAGCGCAGGTTCTTGTAGATGCTCGGCATGATGGCAATGGCCGCGCTGTTGATGAGCATGGTGTAGCCGTCGGGCTCCGCCCGCGCCACCAGCTCGGTGCCAATGGTGGTGCCGGCGCCCGGTCGGTTGTCGACGATGACCTGCTGGGCCCAGATCTCGGTCAGTCCTTGCGCCAGCGCGCGTCCGACCAGGTCGACGGAACCTCCCGGCGTGTAAGGATTGACCAGCCGCACGGGGCGAGTCGGAAATTCGGTTTGCGCTGCCTGCAGGCCATTGCTGCCCACGGCCAGCGCGGCAATACAGAGCGCCTGGGCGATCCCAAGCGATCTGGACATAGTCGTTGTTCTCATCAGTCCTCCGTTGTGGTGGCTAACATCGATGCTGCGCGCGTGCTTGCATCACGGTGCATGCGTCACTTCGCCCTGCATGCTGCTCTCTTGTGGCATGCGCGCACGGCGAGGGGCGCTATTGCAGGACGACTGTACCAGTTCTCGCGCATGCGCGGCATCGCCACCGCTGAGCCGATCTGGCATGATGCATCTCGCGCTTCGTATGGTTGCGCACGTGCATGCAGACATACCCTGAGGAGGGCTTCAAAATGTGGTCTCGCGCCAGGCTGACCGGCATCGCGATCGCCGCCGTGCTGTCGATGTTTTCCGGGACGCTCGCGGCCCAGGACTACCCGCACAAACCGATTCGCTGGGTGACGCCGTATCCGCCCGGCGGCAGTACAACGGCATTGTCGCGCCTCATCGGCGAGAAATTCACCGAGGCGTGGGGCCGACCGGTGATCATCGACAATCGGCCCGGAGGCAACACCATCATCGGGGCCGACGCCGTGGCGAAGGCCGCGCCCGACGGCTACACGATCCTGCTCGCCGGCAACAGCCAGGTCGTGCTCGCCCTGCTCGGCAAGCCGCCGTACGACGTTTTTCGCGACTTCGCGCCGGTCACCATCATCGCCAAGACCAACTACATCCTGGTGGTGAATCCCAAGCTGCCGGTGGCCAACCTGCAGGAGTTCATCGCCTACGCCAAGGCGCGGCCGGGACAGCTCAACGTCGCATCCGTTTCGAGCGGAAGCTCGCAGCACCTGATGGGCGAGCTGTTCAACATCATGGCGGGGGTGAAGATGCAGCACATCCCCTACAAGGGCGGACAGCAGGGCATCCTGGAGGTCATGGGCGGCCGCGTGCAAGCCTCCTTCTCCAACGCCATCAACGTCATCCAGCACATCAAGGGCGGCCGGCTCAAGGGCCTGGCGATCACCGGGGAAAAGCGCACGGCCGCGCTGCCGGACCTGCCGACGTATGCGGAAGCCGGATTGCCGGGCTACGATCCGAAGAACTGGCAGGGCATCGTCGCCCCGGCCGGCACGCCGAAACCGATCATCGACAAGCTCTCGGCCGAGGTCGCGCGCATCGTCGCGATGCCCGACATCCGGGAACGGCTGGTCAACTCCGGCATGGAACCGTATCCGTCGGGTCCGGAGAAGATGGCGGCGCAGATGAAGGCCGACTACGCGCAGAGCGCGAACATCATCAAGACGGCCGGGATCAAGATGGAAGAGTGATTCCGACCAAGCGCTCGGCGCGAACTGCGGGTCCGGGCTTCAGGCCTTGGCGGCCAGTGCCGCGATCCGGCCCACGTCATCCTGCCGCTCGAGATCGGCCACTGCTTCCATGAGCGCCCGCGCCTGACGCTCGCCGATGAACGTGCGCGTATAGCGGCCGAATTTCTCGCACGCGTCTTCCCAGCTGAGCGGGTTGTGAGGCGAGCCCTTGTGCGCGGAGGTCAGCCTGGTGAAGGTCTGGCCGCCGCACGCAATGGTCACCTCGGCCGGGAAAAGATCGTGCAGGCTCTTGTCGACGACCAGCTCCATGTTCGCGGAGAGATTCCGCACCAGCGGATCCTCGATCGCGGCCTGGTCGTAGACGAGCGGATTGGACATGTCGCGCGTGAGCGCTACCGCCGCGGTGAACGGCAGGCTGTACTGTCCGCCCATCACCGTCCTCGGGTCGCGCACGCAATGCCGATCTTCCAGGATGCGATGAGCGCCGCGAATGCGCACGTGCGTGATCGCCTGCGGATCGATGCCGTGGCTGCGCTTCATGTCCTGGATCGCCTGCACCACGGCCTGATGCGTCACGTGGGTGGCGTAGGCCTTGTGCGATGCGGGCTGGATGATCCACTTGCTTCCCAATGCGTCGGTGAGCTTCGCGATGTCGGTTGGCTCGGAGAACGCATTGAAGTAGCCGTAGCGCCCCTCGATTACCGTCACGGGACCGTGCAGCCCTTTCTGCGCGAGCAGCGCGCTCTCCAGGCCCATCGAGCTGGCGCGGCCGAGATGGATGCGCTTGGTATCGTCGCC
>JBOIEI010000611.1:0-4718 GCA_050741055.1 Burkholderiales bacterium
ATGCACATTCTGCACGCGCCCGCGCGCGCAAGCCGCGATGCGCGCGGTATCATCGGCGACGTAATGACCGGCCGCTGCAAGGCACGGACACGGGCTCGTGGAACGACCCGATCCCTCACCCCGACCCCTCTCCCGAGGGGAATGGGAGCATCCGGCGCGCTGGTCGATCGTCATCCACGTTGCGCAGTTTGATAAGGGATAGCCATGGATATCGGAACGTTTCTGCTCATGCAATCGCCCTCTGCCCGTCCGTCGGCGGAAATCTTCGCGCGCGGCGTGGAGCTCGGACAGGCGGCGGAGTCGCTGGGCTTTCGCAACGTCTGGCTGGGGGAGCATCATTTCTCCACCTACGGCTATCTGTCGCGCCCGGTCCAGCTCGCCACCTATATCGCGGCCAAGACCACGCGGCTGCGCGTGGGCACGGCCGTCATCGTGGTGCCGTTGCACCATCCGCTGCTGGTCGCGGAAGAGGTGGCCACACTCGATCTGCTGAGCGGCGGGCGTCTGGACGTGGGCTTCGGCCGCGGCTATCAGCATTACGAGTTCGAGCGCTTCGGCTTCAAGCTGGACGAAGCGCGCAAGCGCTGGGACGAATCGATCGATATCATCATGAAGGCGTTCGAGCGCCGCCCGTTCACCTACGAAGGCAAGTTCTTCCAGCTACCCGAGACCTCGGTCTTCCCGCAGCCGGTGCAAACCCCGCATCCGCCGATCTGGATCGTGGCGCAAAGCCCTTATGCGCTGGAGCAGGCGGTGCGCCAGGGGTTCAACGTGCTCACCGGTGGCTTCGGCATCACCGTCGACATGCTGGCGGAATTCGGCCGGCTGTGCAAGAAAGTGGTCGACGAAGTGAAGCCTCCGCGCCAGCCGAACGTCGGCGTGCAGCGCGCGGTCTACGTCACCAAGGACGAGGCCGATGCGCGCGACGCGGCCGAGCACGCGCGCTGGAACATGCGCGTCACGCTGAGCCTGCGCAACCACTACGAAAAGGTCGAGAACGGCAAAGCGATCGCGGTGCCGGCGCCCAAGGAGCCGAGCATCGACGAGCTGCTCGAGCGCCATCTCGTGATCGGAACGCCCGACACGGTGATTCGCCAGATCAAGCGGCTGCAGGAGGTCGTCGGCATCACCCACTTCAATTGCAGCTTCTGGATCGGCGACATGGATCAGGCGCGAGTGCTGCGCTCGATGGAGCTGTTCTCCAGGGAAGTGATGCCGGCGTTCGTCTGAAGCGCCTCGAGCCCGCCGGCGCAAGCGCCGTAGCCGGTCGGTCTCGCGCTGTCGATGCCGGGCAGCGGGCGAGCTAAGGTCCCGGCGCATCCTGCCGTTATACGACGATGCTCACGTGGAATGCCGGCGCCGGCTGCTGCGGCCGCCGCGGATTCCATCGAGCCCGATCGGGCCGCGGTCTCTTCAAAGCCGCTTCGGCCCAGGCGAGGGATGCAGCATCATGTGGGAATGGATCGTCGGGAGGCGCAAGCCCAGGCACGCGCTGGATCGTGAACTGAGTACGCCGCCAGCGCTGCGTCGCTTCATCGCGGGGCTCGCTACGGGTACGCCAGAGGCGTCGCTGCAGGCGGTCGCGGCGGTTTTCGAGGCCGCCCGCGAGCTCGGGATCGCACCGGTGGCGCGCTTGCAGGCACTGTCTGCGCTGGACGAATTCGCGCGCAGCTCGTGCCGCGTCCTGGCGGGCCGCCTGCTCGACGATTCGCCCCGGCAGGTGCTGTGCGAAGGCGTATGGCAGCACCAGTTCCAATACTATCGCGCCCTCGATGCCGGCTACACCGCTGCCATTGAAGCGTTCGACGCCGGCGCCTGCGATAGCGCCATGCACGCGCAAATCGCCTTAGCCGCATGCCGCGCCATGCAGGCCATGGCAAAGTGCAACATGCTGCTGCGCATGCGCTACCGTGAACCGTCGGCCGCGTCGTGGCAACGGATCGAGCGCTTGCTCGTGCTCGCGACCGCGCGCTCGGCGGCAAGCGCGTTGCTGGCGCTGTATCCCGACGAGCCGGGCGAGAGCGCGTTAGTGCGCGAGTACCTGATCGCGGCTACGTCGGAGACAGTGCCGAACGCGAACCTGTTGCCCGCGCAAATCCACGGCGCCGATTTGCTCCTGCGCCGCCATGCCGCGGAATTTCGCCTCGGCGAAAGCTTCGACGCGCTAGCCATGCCCTTCGCGCTCGATCCCGCGCGCGATGCCCGGCCGATGCGCTGGCTGGACGGACTCGCCATCCGCCCGGGCATGCGTTTCTTCGGCCTGGGCCAGACTTACGCGCATATTTTGGCCGAGCGCGAACGCGCCGAACGAACCCGCAGCACGCCGCAATGGCTTGCGCCGAGCCGGCTGTCGGCCGAGCGCTACCGGGAATTGCTCGATGCCCTGGCCGCGCAATGGGCACCCGAGCCACCGGCCCGCCGCCACCGGCGCGAACCGGCGGCCGGCGAAATCCTCGTTGCGCACGATTTCCCGCTCATCCGGCGGCTGATCGGTTTCGGCGAGCTCGCCCGTACCGGGCGCTCGCTCGAATACGACCGCTTCAGCGCCTACGACATCAACGGCATGGTGCGCGGGCACAACGACGTGCAGCTGCGTGGACCCACCGAAACGCGCACGGTTTCCGCCGAAGAGGCGCTGCGCAATCTGGAGACCTTCGAGCGCGCGCTCGAACCGGGAGCGATCGAGCTGTGGCGGATCGCCGACACCAGCGACACAGGGCTCGGCGCCGAAGCGACCGGCACGATCACCTGGTTGAAGCCAGGCTTGTTGATCGCCTACCGCAGCCCGGACAGCGCGCAATGGGCGCTCGCCGCCGTGCGTCGTTTGAACCGCGTTACCGAAGGCGCGCTCCGAGTCGGCATGTACAAGCTTTCGGGCTCCGCGCAGGGCGCCCGGGTCGCGCTGAACGATCCCCGGCAGGTGCCTCGCAGCACGCCGGCCGCGCCCGCCTTGCACTACGACGCGATCATGCTCGCGGGCGACGAGCCTTCCCTGCTCCTGCCGCCCGGCATATTCGACCCCGCCTGGCGCTATACCTTGACTGTCGGCAATCGCTGGGACTTCATTCGCATGCGCCGCTGCACCGAGTGCGGGCTCGACTTCGAGCGCATCGACTACACGATCGTCCGGGCGCAGCAGGCCGCCTGACAGCTCAACCCACAATCCGGAGTCAAAAGCTTCGTCGCCCCGGATGGATGAACGGGCCCGTGGTGTATATCTCGCGGGGCCGCCATGCAAACGTTCGCCGTCGTTCGCCTGCTGCTGCTTTTCATCCATGTCATGGCGTTCGCGCTCGCGCTCGGCTGCGTGTTGCGCGAAGACACCAAGCTGCTGTCCTCACGCCCGATCGATCCCGAATCGCTGCGCTCGGCTGCACGCCTGGTCCGGTTCACGCTGATCGTGCTCTGGGCGAGCGGCACGGCGCTGCTCGTGCTCGATACGGACGGCGTGCTGAGTCGGATCGCCGACAATCCCAAGATGCTCGCCAAGCTGACGGTCGTCTGCGTGTTGACCGTGAACGGCGCGGCGCTGCATTGGCTCGCCTTTCCGGCCCTGCTGGGGGAAACGCGCCACGGCGGTTACGGCGCGGCGATCGCTTCAGTGCTGGGCGCCATCAGCGCGGCGAGTTGGCTCTCCGCCACACTGCTCGGCATCGTACGCGCGCACGCGAAGGGGTTCGACTACGCCGACTTCATGCTCGGATACGCCGGCATGGCTGCGATCGCCTTGGCATTCGCCCTGCTGTTCGTGCGCCCGCGCGTCGTGCGCAAGCTCGCGATCGGACCGCGGTGGTTCGACCAGCGCCTGCCCGCCCGCCCCGGCGCCGATTGGCCGCGGCTGCAGTAGTTCGCGCCTGGCATTTGACGGCGCATTTGACGTCTTTGGTCGTACTGAAGACAATCGTCCTCGTCGCGTTGCGCGCCGCGCATCCAGCGCCACGGAGGCGTCATGAGACTTGCGTTCACGCCCTTGCACCCGGTTTTCGCAGCCCAATGTTCCGGCGTCGACATCGGCCAGCCGATCGACCCGGATATTGCCAGTGCGATCGAACGCGGCATGGATCAGTACGCCGTACTCGTATTCCGGCGCGACAGGCCACTCACGACCGAGCAGCAGATCGCGTTCACTCGCAGCCTGGGCGAGCTCGAATCCGCTTACAAGAAGATTCACGCCGACGAGGGCACGCGGCTGGACAACCCGCGCCTGTCCGATATTTCCAACCTGGGGCCGGGCGACCGCATATTGGCCCGCGACGATCGCAAGCGCCTGTTCCAGCTCGGCAACCAGCTCTGGCACAGCGACAGCAGCTACAAGACCATCCCGGCGCGCTACTCGGCGCTGTGTGCCCATGTGATCCCGCCCGAAGGTGGCAATACCGAATTCGCCGACATGCGAGCCGCCTGGGACATGCTCGATGCCCGCACCCAGGAAAAGATCCGGGACCTGATCGCCGAGCACAGCCGCATCTTCTCCAAGGGCGCGCTCGGATTCCGCTTCACCGCAGAGGAGGAACGCGCCTTCGAGCCGGTGCGCCAGCCGCTGGTGCGCCGTCATCCGAGCTCGGGCCGGCTGTCACTGTTCCTGTCCTCGCACGCCGGGCGCATCGTCGGCTGGCCGGTACCCGAGGCGCTGATGCTGCTGCGCGAGCTGACCGAGCATGCGACGCAGCGCGAGTTTGTCTACCGCCACAACTGGCGCGTGGGCGACCTGGTGATGT
>JBOIEI010000612.1:0-2029 GCA_050741055.1 Burkholderiales bacterium
GGCGATTGCCTCGACATCGTGGCCGAGCGAACCATCCCGCGCGGATGCGCCGACGGCGCCATCCGGCGCAAGGAGATTCCGCATGGACGGTTCGTGCGCCGGTTGCGCTTCCGGGTCCCGCCGCAAGGGATTTCCCATGCGGCGCTCCAGGATGGCTGTCTGTTGGTCACATTGCGCAAGCCGAACTCATGAACGAGGACGCGATGAACAACTTGCCCGTTGAGCCCCCGGTACTCGTCGATGCTCCCGATACCGCCAGCCTGGCCGGCGCCGAGGCAGCGGCGCGCGCCCATGGCCGCGAAAGCAAGGCGGTGCCCGAGGATGCGATGATCATCGTGCCCTCGCGCAATGTCGTGCTGTTCCCCGGCGTGGTGTTTCCGCTGACCATCGGCCGGCCGGGCTCGATCGCGGCTGCGCAGGAAGCGCTGCGGGCCGAGCGCCCCATCGGCGTGCTGCTGCAGCGCCAGCCCGAGGTCAATACGCCGGGGCCGGAAAATCTCCATTGGGTGGGCACGGTGGCCAACATCATGCGCTACGTGACCACCGAGGACGGCGTGCACCACATGGTCTGCCAGGGAACGCAGCGCTTTCGCGTGCTGCAGTTCGTGGAAGGCTATCCGTTTCTGGTTGCGCGCATCGCGCCGGTGGAGACGCCCGATGTCAACGGCGCCGAAATCGAAGCTCGCATGCTCAACTTGAAGGCGCGAGCGGCAGAGGTGTTCGAACTGCTGCCGCAAGCCCCCGCCGAGCTGGTCGCCGCAATCCAGAGCCTCAATTCGGCCAACCAGCTCTGCGATATGGTCGCGAGCTTCGCCGATGTGCGCGTGGCCGAGAAGCAGGAGATCCTCGAGACTTTCGATCTCAAGGAGCGCATGGACAAGGTCGCCAAGCTGCTCGCCGGCCGCCTGGAGATCCTGAAGCTCACCCGCCAGATCAGCGAGCAGACCCAGGAGACCTTGGGCGAGCAGCAGCGCAAGCACGTGCTGCGCGAGCAGATGCGCACGATCCAGAAGGAGCTGGGCGAGGCCGATGACCGCACGGCCGAGGTCGAGGAGCTGGAGAAGCTCATCGGCGAGGCCAAGATGCCCGAGGAAGTCGACAAGCACGCGCGCAAGGAGCTGAAGCGCCTGGAGCGCATGCCCGAAGGCGCGGGCGAGTACTCGATGATCCGCACCTATCTCGACTGGCTGGTGGAGCTGCCGTGGAACACGCGCAGCGAAGGCGAGATCGACATCGGCGAGGCGCGTCGCATCCTGGACCAGGATCACTTCGGCCTGGACAAGATCAAGCGCCGCATCCTCGAGTATCTCGCCGTGCGCAAGCTGAACCCCGAGGGCCGCAGCCCGATCCTGTGCTTCGTCGGCCCGCCCGGCGTCGGCAAGACATCGCTCGGCCAGAGCATCGCGCATGCCACCGGGCGCAAGTTCGTGCGCGCGAGCCTGGGCGGCGTCCACGACGAGGCCGAGATCCGCGGCCACCGCCGCACCTACATCGGCGCCCTGCCGGGCAACATCATCCAGAGCATCCGCAAGGCCGGCACGCGCAATCCGGTGTTCATGCTCGACGAGATGGACAAGCTCGGCCGCGGCGTGCAGGGCGACCCGTCGTCGGCATTGCTGGAGGTGCTGGACCCCGAGCAGAACGGCACCTTCCGCGACAACTATCTGGCCGTGCCGTTCGATCTGAGCCAGGTGATGTTCATCGGCACCGCGAATGTGCTCGATTCGATCCCAGGCCCCCTGCGCGATCGCATGGAGGTGATCGAGCTGCCGAGCTACACCGAGGACGAGAAGGTCCAGATCGCCAAGCGCTATCTCGTGCGCCGGCAGCTCGAGGCCAACGGACTCACCTCCGCAAAAGTCGCTCTCGCCGACGATGCGCTGAGGGCGCTCGTCCGCGACTACACGCGCGAAGCCGGGGTGCGCAACCTCGAGCGGGAGATCGGCGCGGTGCTGCGCTCGGCAGCCATGAAGTACGCCGAAGGCTTTTCGGGGAAGCTCGAAATCAGGCCGCAGGACCTGCCGCCGAT
>JBOIEI010000613.1:0-3715 GCA_050741055.1 Burkholderiales bacterium
GCACCGGGGCCGACGGGCGTTCGCCCCACCGCGCCGGACCCGTTATACATCACCTGGAACTGATCCACTTCGTGGAAATGCGTCCGCAGCACCCGATGGGCCGAGCCCTCGGCGAGGAAAGCCATGGGCGTGTCAATGCTTTTGTCGTCCGGGCGCGTGATGAAATCGCTGCGCCAGCCGAAATGGCCGTTCGGCAAGTTGCGCTGGATGCGGGGATTTTCGATCTCGTCGTAGGCTTTGACCAGCGGCATGGCGACTCTCCTGTTTTCGCGCGTCGGATATATAGTGTGTTCAACGCAATTGCGAAACGCTCGATCGGAACGACGCGGCGCAAACCGTTAAATCGCGCCTGCGTCGAACCGGCCTATTCCCTTACCAAAGGCTTCCATCGCGACGGGCCCGCATTGACCGCGCACGATCAGCCCGCGTAGATGGCGACATGGATAATAAGCCACGTGATGACTTTGCCGAAGCCATTGCCGTGCAAACGCGAATCCAGACCAAAGCGGTACGGCGGGTGCTTGATAAATAGGAGATCCGCACGAAGCAACTCCGCAGGGCGAGCTGACGAATGGCAGAAATTGCATCTTGGTTCAGTCGCCCTCGAACACGGGGCGTTGCTTGGCCACGAACGCGTTGTAGGCGCGCTCGTAGTCCCTGGTCTGCATGCAGATCGCTTGCGCCTGCGCTTCGGCCTCGATCGCCTCGTCGATGCCCATGCTCCACTCCTGATGAATGCAGCGCTTGGTCATCGCATGCGCGAAGGTCGGACCGGCCGCGATCGAGCGCGCCAGCTCGCTCGCTTCCGCTGCCAGCGCTTCGGGTGCGCACAGCCGGTTGTAGAATCCCCAGCGCTCGGCCTCGGCGCCGTCCATGGAGCGGCCGGTGTAGAGCAGCTCGGCGGCGCGTCCCGCGCCGATGATGCGCGGCAGGATGTTGCATGCGCCCATGTCGGCGCCCGCGAGGCCAACGCGCACGAACAGGAAGGCAACCTTGCTCTGCAAGGTGCCGCAGCGCAGGTCCGAGGCCATCGCGATGATCGCGCCTGCGCCGGCGCACACACCGTCCACGGCCGCGATGATCGTCTGCGGGCAGGCGCGCATCGCCTTCACCAGGTCACCCGTCATGCGGGTGAACTGGAGCAATCCCGGCATGTCGTCCTCGCGCTGCATCGCGACCAGCGGCCCGATGATCTCGTGCACGTCGCCGCCGGAGCAGAAATTGCCGCCCGCACCCAGGATCACCACCACCTTCACCGTGTCCGAGTAGGCAAGGGCCCGAAAGGTATCGCGCAGCTCGGCGTAGGACTCGAAGGTCAACGGATTCTTGCGCTCCGGGCGGTTGAGCGTGATGGTCGCCACCTTGCCGTCGAGCTGCCACAGGAAATGGCGCGGCGCGAACGAAGCGAAGTCGACGCCTGCGGGGCGAAAGCGGGTCGCAGTACGCGGGTCTGGCATTGCGGTCTCCAGTCGAATGACGCTGAAACAGGGCATGAAAAAGCCGCCGGTGACGTCGATGACGGCGCCGGTCATGAACGAGGCCTCGTCCGAGACGAGAAACGAAACGGCCGCAGCCACATCTTCGCCGTAGCCCACCCGGCCGGCGGGCGTGCGCGCGACGTACTGCCGGTCGATCTCGGACTCGTTGGCGAAGGTTGCCGCCATGGCGGTCTTGATGCGCCCCGGCGACACGCAATTGACCGTTATGCCGTCCGCGCCGACCTCGCCTGCAAGTACGCGCGAGAAGCCGATCAGGCCCGCCTTCGAGGCAGCATAGCAAGCGCTGCCGAATCCCGTATACATGCGGCCCGACTGCGACGTCATATTGACGATGCGCCCCCAGCGGTTGCGCTTCATCAACGCGATCGCCGCACGCGAGACCAGAAAAGCCCCGGTCAGATTGACGGCGAGCGTGTGCTCCCAATCCGGCTGCGGCGTCTCTTCCACGCGCATGCTGCGGCCCGCGACCCGGGGCGCGACACCGGCATTGTTCACCACCACATCGAGGCGGCCGAATCGGCTTTCGATCACCTCGAACATGTGCGCGACCTCGGATCCGCTCGCAACGTCGCCGGCCAGGGCATGCGCTCGTTTACCGTCCTCACAAAGCGACCGTACCGCCTCGGCCACGGCATCGGGACGACGGCCGTTCACCAACACCGTCATGCCGTCCGCGGCCAGGCGTTGCGCAACCGCCAGCCCTATCCCCTGGTTCGCGCCGGTGACCAAAGCCACCCTGGCATCGTCTTTCGTATTCACGCGCTCCTTCGGCGCTCGCTTGCCCGGCTATTGAATGGCCGTTAATCTTGCATGGCAAGCGTAGGGCAGTGCTTGCTTGCCAGTCAACTGATCGGCCACGAGGGGGCGAGGACGTGGAGACCGTAGGTACCGGATTCCATTTCGAGGACCTGCCCGTGGGCAGGCGATTCAAGACGGTCGGGCGCACGATCACCGATGCGGACATCGTGAATTACGTGAACTGCACGGGGCTCACCGAGGTGCTGTTCACGGATGCCGAGTTTCGCAGCAAGGAGTCGGCGATCGCCGGGCGCTTCGCCCCGGCCATGCTCTCCTACGCGATCTGCGAAGGTCTGTTGGCGCAAGCCACCATGCAGCACACCGCGCTCGCCTTTCTCAACATGGAGCTCGATGTGCTCGCCCCGGTGTTCGCCGGCGACACCATTCACGTGGAAGTCGAAGTGGTGGAGGCTCGGATAAGCCGCAGCCGTCCCGACCGGGGCCTGGTGCGAACCCGCAACGAGATCGTGAAGCAGGACGGCACCAGGGTGATCACGTACACGCCGCTGCGCATGGTCAAGCGGCGCGTGGACGCGCCGGCATGAGCGCGGCGGACGCGCCGAAAGCCGCAGGTCCGCTGGTCGGATTGCGCGTCGTCGACCTGACCCAGTTCATCCTGGGACCGGTCGCGACCCAGATCCTGGGCGATTACGGCGCCGACATCGTCAAGGTGGAGCAGCCGGGCGGTGACCTGAACCGCAGCATCGGACCCGCCCGCTATCCGGGCATGAGCGCGATGTTCCTCGGCATGAATCGCAACAAGCGCAGTGTGGTCCTGAACCTCAAGCAGCCCGAAGCGCTGCAGGCGTTGCAGCGTCTGATCGACGGCGCCGATGTTTTCGTCCACAGCATGCGCCCGCAATCGGCGGACCGGCTCGGCATCGGCTATGCCGCCGTGGCGGCCAGGAACCCGCGCGTGGTCTACGCTTGCGCGCCCGGTTATCGTCCCGACGGGCCGAACCGGGACCGGCCTGCTTATGACGACGTGATCCAGGGCGAGAGCGGCATTGCGGGCATCACCGAGCGGGCTTACGGTGAGCCGCGGTATTTTCCCACCGTGATCGCCGACAAGTTCTGCGGCCACGTGCTCGCCTCGGCGATCGGTATGGCGCTGGTGCACCGCGCCCGCACCGGCGAAGGCCAGCAGGTGCAGGTGCCGATGCTCGAGACGATGCTGTCGTTCAATCTGATCGAGCACCTTTGGGAGGGCGCATTCGACCAGCCGATGGGCGAGCTGGGCTACGAACGGGCCCTCACGCCGCACCGGCGTCCGTTTGCGACCCGCGACGGTCACATCTGTCTCATGGCGACCAGCGATATGCAGTGGAAGCAGCTGTTCGCAGCCTGCGATCGGCCGGAGCTGAGCGAAGATCCGCGCTACGCGACGCTCGCGGAGCGTTCCAAGCGCTTCCCGGAGC
>JBOIEI010000614.1:0-6719 GCA_050741055.1 Burkholderiales bacterium
GTGCCGCTCTACCCCGTGATCCCGCTGGCATTCATCGCGAGCTGTGCCTACATGTTGTGGTCGAGCATCGACTACATTCGCAATCCCGTATACGGGCCGAGCTTCGGCGAAATGGTGCTGGCGGGAATCGCGATCATGGCGGCGGGCATTCCGCTTTATTTCTTCGCCCGCAAGTAGCCTTGCCCGTTCAGCCGGCATGCAGCCACGACGACCACGCCGAATCGCGCATCCGCAACCGCCGCGGTCGCAGCGACCGCAGACGCCGCACGCCGTCGCGCCCGAGCCTGGGCTCGTGCGTCTATCCAAGCGCATGGCCGCAATGGGGCTGTGCTCGCGGCGGGAAGCGGACGAATGGATCGAGAAGGGCTGGGTGCGGGTGGACGGCGCCCGGATCACCGAGCTCGGCACGCGCGTCGGCCCCGAACAGCGCATCACGGTGGAGCGGGCCGCACAAGCGGCGCAACGCGACCGCGTCACGGTTCTGCTCAACAAGCCGATCGGGATCGTTTCGGGACAGGCAGAGGAAGGCTACAAGCCGGCCATCGCGCTGATCGGAAGCAATACGCATTGGCAGGATGACCCGGCGTCGATTGCGTTCCGTGCCTCGCACCTGCGCGGGCTCGCACCGGCCGGCCGGCTCGACATCGATTCGACCGGCTTGCTCGTGCTGACGCAGGATGGACGTATCGCGCGCCAGCTGGTCGGCGCCGATTCCGGCATCGAAAAGGAATACCTGGTGCGCGTCGCCGGCACGCTCTCGGCCGCGGAGTTGCAGAGGCTCAATCACGGCTTGTCGCTCGAGGGCGTTGCACTGCGGCCGGCGAAGGTCGAGTGGTTGAACGCCGATCAGTTGCGCTTCGTGCTGACCGAGGGCCGCAAACGCCAGATCCGGCGCATGTGCGAAGCCGTCGGCCTGCAGGTGTTGGGGCTGAAACGCGTGCGCATCGGACGCGTGACGCTGAGCCGCCTGCCGCTGGGTCAATGGCGCTACCTCGCGCCCGGCGAGCGCTTTGGCTAGCCTCGGTCTCGCTGCTCATCGCCTCCGCGGAGCCGCTGCGGCGCGAACGTGAGTTGAGCTCCTGGCATTGCGGCGTGTACGATTGTTCGGTGCCCGGGTTCGAGCCGGGACCTGCGAATGTCGAAACGGAGGCTTGCAATGCCCAGGATTGCGCCGGTCAGCACTGAGAATCCGCCACCCGATCTGGCGGCGGCCTTCAAGATGGATCTGGATCGCGACGGGGTTGTTCTGGACACGACCCGGATCAGTGGCCATCTGCCCTCGGTCGTGCTCGCGACCAAGCGCCTCGGCCAGGCGCTGGCGAAAAGCGGTCACGTACCGGCACAGTTGCGTCTGCTCATGAACGTGCGCGTGGCGCGATTGGTCGGCTGCCCGTTCTGAGCGGACATCAACGCTGCCGGGAGCAGCGAGGCAGGGGCGGGCGTCGAGAAGATCGCGGCGCTCGACAACTACGCGACAAGCGAGCTTTTTACCGAAGCGGAGAAAGTGGCGCTGGAACTGGCGAGCCGCATGACCGGAATGCCACACGACGTGCCGGACGAGCTCTTCGCCCGGTTGCGCAGTCACTACTCGGATGCGGCCATTGTCGAGCTGGCCAGCATCGCCGCGCTGGAGAACTACCGCAGCCGCTTCAACCGCGTTTTCCGCGTCGAGCCGCAGGGCTTTTTCTGCGTGCTGCCGCAGGCCGAGTCCCCGAAGGCTTGAGATTCGCGCACGCCTGATCGCCCTGGCGAGCGAGCCGCTCGGAACTTCCTCCTACACTCGAGAATGGATCACCGATGGCACAGAAGCCCGTTGTCTCAATCGACGACATCACCCGCGCCGACTTCCAGTTCCGCCGCCCCGGTTGCGACAAGGCCGTGATGCACGAGGACGGCGCCGTGCAATCCGCCGTATTCCGGGTCGCGCCGGGATCCGGCGTTCCTCGCCACCTCCACTCGAAGGTCTACGACATCTTCGTCGGCATCAAGGGGCTGCTCGAGATCCGCTACGAAGGACAGCACGGGAACGGCATATTCGAGTTGCGGCCCGGTTCCTTCTGCGCAATGCCGCCGGGCGTGAAGCACGAGGTGTACAACCCGAGCGCCGGCGAGGAAGCGTACTTCTTCATCGTGCACGCGCCGCACGAAGGTTACGATTTCGTTCCGGTCGATTTCCGCCACCTGCTGCCCGCCCTGGAAGACAGCAACTACCAGGCACCGCCGCATCGGTAGCCGCAAGACCCCGCATCCAGCGATCGCGTAAAGGCCGCCCGCTTGATAACAGCGCAGTAGTCAGCGCTCGCGCTTGCTGAATGGCAGGCACGTGGCGTGCAGTCGCCGGATATGCCTGCCCTCCTGAGCCTCATCGCGCTCGCAATGTTCCTTGGCGGTTGCAGCGCGATCCGCACGGTCTATAACCAGGCCGACCACATCGCCACCTGGCGGGTCGACGACTACTTCGATCTCACCGACGAGCAGAAGCGCATGTTCCGGGCGGACTTCGGGCGCGCGCACGCCTGGCATCGTGCGACCCAACTGACGGCCTACGCGGGCCTGCTCGAAGCGATCGAGCGCCGCCTGACACGCGGGCCGCAGCCGCAGGATGTATCCTGGGCGGTCGACAGCGTGAAGGCGCAATCGCGCCCGCTGGTGCTGCACACGTACCAGGATGCAGCGGCGTTCCTCGCCACGCTGTCGAACGATCAGATGGCAGCAACGCGCCGTCGCTTCGATCGCGACAATCGCGAATTCGCGCGCGAACACGGCGTGGGCGCCTCGCCTCAGACGCAGAAGCGGCTGCGCGCGAAACGCGATCTTGAGTCGATCGAGCACTGGGCCGGTCCCCTCGACGGGGAACAGCGTGCCCGCTTCACTGCATTGAGCGAAGCCCAGCCGCTCGATGCCGCGCTACGCCATCAGGATCGCATGCGCCGTCAACGCGAGTTCCTCGCGCTTCTGAGCGAACGTCATGACGCGCGTTTCGCCGAGCGGCTGCGCGACTGGCTGCTCGACTGGAATGCGAACCGTTCGGCCGATGTGGCAGCGCGCATCGAGGACTATCAGCAGGCGCGCCGCAGGATGCTGCTGACCGTGTTCGAAGAACTGCGCCCCGATCAGCGGCGCAAAGTGAGCGAGCGGCTGCACTTCTACATCGCGGTCATGCGCGATCTGGCCGGTAACGCAGGTCAGCACGCGGACGCCGGAGCCGCCGCACACCCCGCCACCATCCCCTAACCAGGCGCAGGCGGCCTTGTCGCTCGAGCCCGCACGCCAGGAGCAGGCGCGGCATCTGCACGGAGAGCCGGGCACACGCCGTGCTTTGTCCGATCGTCATAATCCACCGTCAAGGAAAACGTCATGGGCAAGTATCTGATCGCCTGGATTCTCGGTGTCCCGGCATTCGTGCTGGTCATCATTTACCTGCTCTTCAATTAGACACCGTCCACCGGCGCGGAGCGGTAACGCTTTCATCCGGCATGCCGCCGGATATGCCGTGGACATCGCACAATGCCGAAGGAAGAAAAATGGGCCCGGCTCGATGTTTCGGGAGCCCGGAAGATCGAGCCTGGCCTTTTTTGTCCGGGTCCGACAGTCGTGCACTGCGACGAACCGGCATCGCCGCCGCAACGGGATGCCGGCATGACACTGTCCGACGATTGCCAGGCGCGAACGTCCACTGCAACCTGGCTCGGCCGCGCGGCGACGGTCGCGATGCTCGCCGCTCTGGCAGGCTGCGCGACCACCTTACCCGTCGTGTCCTCCAGCAGCGGCAAAGCGCAATCCGGGCGTAAACCTGCAGTCGTCACCGTAGCGCCGACCACGTCGGACGGAAAGCGCGTGCTGGGCGTCGCAGAGTCCGCCGTGGTCGTCGAGCGTATCGAGAAAGACACGACCAGTGAGCTGCTCGCGCGTCATCTGGCGTACGTCGAGGAACATGTCGAGCGTCCGCTGCTGGTCGGCAATCGTTCCCGTTTGCTGGTCGACGGTCCGCAGACCCACGAAGCGATGTTCAAGGCGATTGCTGCGGCCCGCGAATCGATCGATCTGGAAACCTACATTCTCGAAGCCGGAGAGCTGGGCGACCGGCTCGCAGAGCTTCTCATCGAACGACGCAGCCACGGCGTCAGCGTGCGGGTCCTGTACGACGGAATCGGGTCGCTGAAAACGCCCAAGGAATACTTCGAGCGTCTGGCAGCGGCCGACATCGCGGTGTGCGTGTTCAATCCCATCAAGGTTACGGAGGACAAGCCGCGGCTATCGATTCAAAACCGCGACCACCGCAAGATCCTGGTGGTGGACCAGCGTGTCGCCTTCACCGGCGGCATCAACATCAGCGGCGTCTACTCCTCGGGATCGTTCGGAGGATCCCGCACCCCATCGGAAGAGACCGGCTGGCGCGACACGCACATCGAGCTCGCAGGACCCGTGGTGGCGGAATTCTCCCGGCTGTTCGATTCGGCGTGGCAGGCGCAAAACTGCGAGGGCGCGCCGGCCATGCGCGCATCCCCGGCGCCGAAACCCGCCGGCAACGAAACCATGCGCGTCATCGCGCAAGACCCGCACACCGGGCGCAACGAGGTCTACGTCGAGGTCCTTTCGGCGATCGGCCATGCCGAGCAGCGCGCCTGGCTTACCTTCGGCTACTTCGTGCCCGATCCGCAAACCGTCGCCGCGCTCAAGGACGCAGCCGCGCGCGGCGTGGATGTACGCCTCATGGTTCCGAGCAAGAGCGACGTGTGGCTCACGCTGTACGCCGGCCGCTCGCACTACACCGACCTGATCGAGAGCGGCGTGCGCATCTTCGAGCGCCGCGAAGCCGTTCTCCATGCCAAGACTGCCGTCATCGACGGCGTATGGTCGACGGTCGGCACGTCCAATCTGGATTGGCGCAGCTTCGTGCACAACTTCGAGGTCAATGTCGTCATCCTCGGGGTCGAATCCGCACGCGAACTGGAAGACATCTTCCGGCGCGATCTGGCAGCCGCGGACGAGGTCACGCTGCAAGCGTGGCGCACGCGCGGCCTCGGTAGCCGCATCAAGGAAACGTTCGCCCGCATCTGGGCTTATTACCTGTGAGCGCGGTTTTTGCGAGAGCGGGCGCGCGCGTTGCGAGATTCGTATAGCGGCATTTACGTTTCGCTCAACGACAGGAGAAAGACAATGAATATCAAGGCTTGGATCACAGTAGCTGCATTGAGTCTGGGCTCGGTGGGATGCGCGACCTACGAAGGCATGTCGAGCGCGGAGAAGGGTGCTCTCATCGGGGCCGGGGCCGGCGCGGTTGGCGGAGCGGCCCTTTCCGATGGCGGCGTGCTGGGAACTGCGGCGGGCGCAGCCGCGGGCGGCCTGATCGGCAACGAGGTCGGCAAACGCCGCTAAGCCGAATCCCATCGGCATGCGGGCGGCAGTGTTCGCGGCCGCGCCGTGTGCCGTCAACTTGCGCGAGCTCGTCATGTCGAACATGGCCATCTACCTGATAGGCGTTGCCCTCCTGATCGCGGGTCTGGCGTGGGGTGCAAGCGTCGCCGGGTTGTCTTCTACATGGATCGCGATCGGCGCGCTGGTCCTCCTGGGTGCCGGCATCGTCGGCGCGGTGGGGCGCACCCGCCGGCCCGAGCATTCGCCGAGCGACGAATAGCTGCCGCCGAATAGCTTGACCCAAGAATAGCTTTGCTTGGGCCGTCTATTCGCGACGGCCGTCGGGCTGAAATGCGCATGATGTGTACGCCATGCGCATGTTCACGTTCCAAGTCCCGCTCGCCGCACGTTCACTACAAATGCCGCAATAGAGCCGCCGCATGTCCGGCCCGTCCTCGTATCCGGGCAACGACGTATGAGTCACGGTGTCTCGGGAATATGCAATCCCGCTGCCAAACGGCTCACCCATACGAAGCGTATTGGCCACGGTTCCTCGGGAAAATCGATGGCGGCCGTCGCCTTCCCCGGCTCGGGCCATTACAATGCTCCACCACGGAGGAACCGCCATGCCCGAAAGCTATCAGCTCAGCGTCAACGGCAAGTCCTGCAGCGTGCAAGCCGAAGGCGATACGCCGCTGCTGTACATCCTGCGCAACGACTTGAAGCTCAAGGGCGCCCGCTACGGCTGCGGGGTCGGGCAATGCGGCGCCTGCGCCGTGATCATGGACGGCAAGGACATTTTCTCCTGCGATACGCCGCTGTGGGCGGCCGCCGGCAAGTCGATCACCACGGTCGAAGGCCTGGGCACGCGCGACAAGCCGCACGCATTGCAGCAAGCGTTCATCGACGAGCAGGCCGCGCAATGCGGCTACTGCATCACCGGCATCATCATGGCCGCCAAGGCGCTGCTCGACCGTACGGCACATCCCACTGATGCCGATATCGATGCCGCGCTCGAACGCCACCTGTGCCGTTGCGGCACCCACAACCGCATCCGGCGCGCCATCCATCGCGCCGCACAAGTTTTGGAGCAAAGCCGATGAGCGCCGCCGCCGAAAAACCGGTCTTGCCCGGCAGCCTCAATACCAACCGCAACCTCGATCGCTGGATCCGCTTCGATTCCGATGCAACCGCCGGCGTGCGCGTGGGCAAGGTCGAGATCGGCCAGGGGATTCTCACGGCGCTGGGGCAGATCGCGGCCGACGAGCTCGACTTGCGCCTGGACCAGGTTCGCATCCTCACGGCGAACACCGAGTCGAATCCCAACGAGGGCATGACGAGCGGCAGCCGCTCGGTGGAGG
>JBOIEI010000615.1:0-8153 GCA_050741055.1 Burkholderiales bacterium
ACGCGCGCGCGCTTCCGTCACGATGGCTTCGATGGAGCGCTCGGTCATGCCCGGATAGTGCTCCAGCGTCATCCCGACGACCGAGTCGCCTTCGTTCACGTCGCGCACGACGCCGACGAAGGCTGCGATCGCGCCGATCTTCCGATTGCCCCGACGCATGCGCGCGATCTCCGCACCGGCGTCGAAATCCTCGCTTTGGACGCGCACGCTCAACGCTCAGCCCCCGGTCACCGGCGGAAACACAGCGACTTCCGCGCCCTCGTGCAGCCGGGTGGCTTCACCGGCCATCTGCTGATCGACGGCCACGCGGTACGCGCGGCCGGGCCCGAGCTCGGCCGCCCAAGCGCCACCGCGGGTGCGCAGCCACTGCGACAGCGCGCCGACATCGCGAACTTCCTCGGGCAGCGCGACATCCTCGGCCTGCATACCGAACGCTTCGCGCAAGCGCGCGAAATAAAACAGCCGAACGTTCACGGACCGCTCACTTCTTGCGCCGAGGCATGTACGAGGTGCAATTGCAGCCCCAGTTGCTTCAGGATGAACTCGCAGATGGCCGCCGGCTGGTTCAGATCGAGCACCGGAATGGGTGCCTGCAACGGCGTATCGGTGGCGACCGCGACGATCTGCGAATCGTGCGGATGCAGCGGCGACTCGCCCACCGCCTCGCGAAACACTTCGAGCTTGGGTATTTCCGCCCGCTTGAAGCCCTCGACCAACAGTAGATCGCACGGCGACATGCGCTCGATCAGCGTATCGAGCGAGGGCTCGGCTTCTCCACGCAGCTCGTGCATCAGCGCCCAGCGCCGCGACGAGCTGATGAGGACTTCGTGCGCACCCGCGTGGCGGTGGCGATAGGAATCCTTCCCCGGCCGATCGACATCGAACGTGTGATGCGCGTGCTTGATCAGGGCGACGCGCAGTCCGCGCCCGGTGAACAGTGGAATGAGCTGCTCGATCAGCGTCGTCTTGCCGCTACCCGAGAAGCCGGCGAAACCGAACACGTGCATGATGGATATCCATGGTCGTCGCAGATGATAACGCCCGCTTGGCATGGCCGCAAAGCGTGCCGCGGTGTGCCTGCCGAGATGGTGTCATGATTCCGATCGTTCTCGGCGATGCAAATCCGCGAGCTCCGCCAGCGATGTCACCTCCCAGTCCGGCCGTGCCTGCGCCGGCGGCGTGGCTCCGCTGCCCGGCTTGCCCGCCCGCCGATCGACCCATACCGTGGCAAGCCCCAGCTGCTTCGCCGGCACGTGGTCGTGGAAAAGACTCTGCGCGACGTGCAGCACCTGGCGGGGCACGATTCCATCGCGCCCGAGCTCGTCCAGCATATAGCGGAAGTTGCGCGGATCGGGCTTGTAGCTGCCGATATCCTGGGCGGTGAAGATGCGGTCGAATTCGACGCCGAGCTTCGATTGGCTGCGCGCGAACGAAGCGCGATCGACATTGGACAGGATCACCAGCCGGTAGTAGCGCTGGAGATAGCCAAGGGCCGGTGCGCTGTCGGCGAACGCGGGCCAGTCGCCGACCGAAGCGCCAAAGCGGCTGCGATCCGCCGGGTCGAGCGCGATCCCGAATTGTGCAGCCAGAGCCTCCAATGCATCGCCGAGGATCTCTGGGTAGAGCTTGCCCGGCGCGCGTTCCTGCGTCGTGGACTCCGCTGCACCGAAGGCGGCCAGAATGCTCTCCTCGTCGAGGCGGCGGCCGTGGCGGGCAAGCAGCGGCGCGAGCGCGTGCAGCAGACCGGTTTCCCAGTCGATCAGAGTGCCGTAGCAATCGAAGGTGAGGGTGGAAAAGTCGCCGAGCTTCAATACGGGTCTCCTGGGCCGAGCCCGCCGAGGCGAGCCTGCGCTCCCGCTATTTCGCGGCCTGCCGCAAGAGGGTATGCTGCGGCCACCCTTCGCCAAGCAGGAGATGAAGCAATGCCGCAACGCGTTCTCGCGCTGGCCCTCGTTCTGTGCGCGTTGTTCCACTTGCCGCAGTCGGTAGCAGCCGAATTCGAACCCAAGGTCGGACAGCCGGGCAAGGACGTCATCTGGGTTCCGACGCCGAATTCTCTGGTCGAGCGCATGCTCGAGATGGCGCACGTCACGCCGAAGGACTTCCTGGTGGACCTGGGCTCCGGCGACGGCCGCACCGTGATCGCAGCTGCCAAGCGAGGAATCAAGGCGCTCGGCATCGAGTTCAATCCCGACATGGTGGCGTTGTCGCGTGCCAATGCCGAGCGCGCCGGCGTGGGCGAGCGTGCGACCTTCGTCCATGGCGATGTGTTCAAGGAAGACTTCAGCCAGGCGAGCGTCGTCACCATGTACCTGCTCTCCTCGCTCAACGTCAAGCTGCGGCCTACGCTGCTCAACATGAAACCCGGCACCCGTGTCGTCTCGCATGCATTCAACATGGGCGACTGGAGTCCGGACGAAACGTCCAGCGTGAACGGATACACGGCGTACATGTGGATCGTGCCGGCGAAGGTGCAGGGCCGCTGGCAGGGAACCGGTCCCTCGGGTGCTTTCGACCTCACCCTGGATCAGACCTACCAGAAGGTCACCGGAAAAGTCACGGGCTCGGGCCTCGCGCCCAACGTCGCCGATCCCATCCTCGAGGGCAACAAGATTCAGTTCACCCTCGTCGATAGCGCCGGGCGCTTCTTGCGCTTTCGCGGCACCGTGAACGGGAACGCCATGGAAGGCAGCGTCCAGGTGCCGGGCGGAACCGAAGCGCGTTGGAGCGCGCGCCGCGCGGGTTGATGAGGAAGCTCACGCCGCCGCCTCCGAACTGTCGCACCTGCTTAACCGCCTAGCCGTCGGCGGCCAGGCGTCGATTCGCTTTGCGGTCGATCCCCGCAAGCGGGGCCCCTCGCCCGGGAAGCTCACGCCGCCACACACGCGAACGGATCGGTGGCAGCGGAGACCACGGTCCCTTTGTCCGTCTTCTCCAGGCGGGCGCCGTGGCGTACCGCGGTCATTTCCGCAATGATGGACAGCGCGATCTCGGGCGGGGTCTTGCCGCCGATCTGCAAGCCGATCGGCCCGTGCAGCCGGTCGATCTCCGCCTCGGTCATGTCGAAGTGCTTGATCAGGCGCTCGCGGCGCTTGCGATTGTTCGCGCGCGATCCGATCGCGCCGACGTAAAACGCGGGCGAGCGCAACGCTTCCAGCAAGGCCATGTCGTCGAGCCTGGGATCGTGCGTGGCGGCGACTACTGCGGTGTGCGCGTCCGTTCCCATGTCGCGCACGACGTCGTCCGGCATTTCGCGCGTGAGCGCGGCCCCGGGCACTTCCCAGCCTCTAGCGTACTCTTCGCGCGGATCGCAGATCGTGACGTGGTAGTCGAGCGCCTGGGCGAATTGCGCCACGTAGCGCGAGAGCTGACCCGCGCCGATCAGCAACAGCCGCCAGCGGGGTCCATGCACCGTGGTGAGGGTTTTGCCGTCGAAGACCAGGTCATCGCTGGCGCGGCCCGCGGTGACCTCCACCCGCCCGCTCGCCATATCGAGCCGGCGCGTGACGACTTCATGGCGCTCGATCGACGCAACCAGATCGGATAACCCCGATTGCGGCCCGAGACGTTCGGCAACCAGTTCCAGCGTCCCGCCGCAAGGCAAGCCGAAACGCTCGGCCTGCTCGCGCGTCACACCGTATACGACGAGCTCCGGACCCGTGGCCGCCATCGCGCCCGCGCGCACCTTGTCGATCATGTCGTCCTCGACGCAACCGCCCGAGACCGATCCGGCCACCAGGCCGTCGTCGCGAATTGCGGTCATGGCGCCCACCGGCCGGGGCGCAGAACCCCAGGTGCGCACCACCGTCGCAAGCGTTGCACCACGGCCTGCCCGCACCCATTCCAGGCTTGTCTTCAGAACGTCGAGATCGATACTGTCCATGCATCGCTCCACTGCCGGGTAATCCGCACTTCGGACGCAGTAATCCTGGCGAGCCCGGCAATTACGACTCGCCGAATTCGGACGATTCGCTACTTACCCGTCTCCCCCACCGCGACAAGGCGGTGGCGCGATCGTTATGAATGACGGAATATAGCGCACCTGGCGGGCCCGGACAAGCAATGTATCGCGCGTGCCCTGCGCGACTCTCGGCTGCTCGATCGTTTGGGCGCTGTGCCGCAACCCGACCGCCCAATCGGTTGCCCGCTGCATCGGCGCCGGGGCGCGACGCAGCCTGCGGTAAACTTCTTCTCCTGGCTGACCAAGGAACTCGGGATGAGCGAAGCGAAGACGACGCTGCGCGAGCTGAGCTGCACCGACGACTACGATCCGAACTCGATGCCTGTCGAGCAGGCGCGGGCGCTGATCCGGCGTTTTCTGGCCCCTATCCGCGGCATCGAGCGCTGCGCCATTCGGACTGCGCTCGGGCGCATACTGGCCGAGGACGTAATCTCTCCCGTCGACGTGCCCGCGCACGACAATTCCGCGATGGATGGTTATGCCGTGCGCGCATCCGATCTGGGTAGCGGCGAGACCGTCTTGCGAATCGCCGGCAGCGCCTTTGCCGGCAAGCCCTATAGCGGTCGAATCGAGACCAGCGAATGCATCCGCATCATGACGGGCGGCGTGGTCCCTGCGAGCCTGGATACGATCGTCATGCAGGAGCACGTGCGCGCGACGGGCGACCGAGTCACCATCGGCGGCGGACACCAGAAGGGCCAGCACGTGCGCCGCGCCGGCGAGGATCTGCGCAGGGGCAGCGTCGCGCTCGCAAAAGGCCGGCTCGCCACGCCGGCCGACATCGGATTGCTCGCTTCCCTCGGCATCGGCGAAGTCGGCGTCTATCGAAAACTGCGCGTGGCCTTCTTCTCCACCGGAGACGAGCTGGTTTCGATCGGCCAACCGCTCGCCGCCGGCCAGATCTACGACAGCAATCGCTACACGATCCACGGCATGTTGAGCCGGCTCGGCGTCGATGCGATGGACATGGGCGTGGTGCGCGACGATCCTGCGTTGCTCGAGCGTGCATTCCGCGAGGCTTCCGAAGTCGCCGATGTCGTGATCACCAGCGGCGGGGTATCCGTCGGCGAGGCGGACTTCGTCAGGGATCTGCTCAATCGCCTCGGCGAAGTCGTATTCTGGAAGATCGCGATGAAGCCGGGCCGGCCGCTCGCCTACGGGCGCGTCGGCAACGCGCACTTCTTCGGTCTGCCGGGAAATCCCGTATCGGTGATGGCCACGTTCTATCAGTTCGTGCGCGACGCGCTCTACGCGCTGATGGGGCGGGACCCGGTTCCTCCGATTCCCGTGCTCAAAGCGTACTGCACGAGCGCATTGAAGAAGGCGCCAGGGCGTACCGAGTTCCAGCGCGGCATCCTTTCCTGCGATGCCGGCGGTCAGTGGTGCGTGCGCGTCACCGGCGAGCAAGGCTCCGGAATCCTGAGCTCGATGTCGGAAGCAAACTGCTTCATCATTCTGCCCGCCGAGCAAGGCAATGTCGCCGCCGGCGCGACGGTCGATGTCCAGGTGATGGAAGGGGTTATCTGACGCCGGATTTTCGGCGCACCATTTGACTCCGTGCCCGGCAATGACTCGGTGCTGGAGCGAACCGGCGCGCGCCTTCGCGCACCCGTGGTGTGTGCCATAATTGCTTCAAATGTCGCATTCTCCTACCCCCTCACCAAGCCTTGCGCAGGACAAGCTCGGCCGCCCGCTGCGCGACCTGCGCATCTCGGTCACCGACCGCTGCAATTTCCGCTGCGTCTATTGCATGCCCAAGGAGGTGTTCGGCAAGGACTTTCAGTTTCTCGACCGCAAGGCGCTGTTGAGCTTCGAAGAGATCGAACGGGTCGCGCGCATCTTTCACGGGCTCGGCATCGAGAAGATCCGTCTGACCGGAGGCGAGCCGCTGGTGCGGCGGAATCTCGAGGCCTTGATCGGGAAGTTGGCCGCGATCGAAGGCCTCGATCTCACGCTCACGACCAACGGCTCGCTGCTCGCGCTCAAAGCGTTGCGGCTGCGCGAAGCGGGCTTGAAGCGCGTTACCGTCAGCCTCGATTCGCTCGACGATGCGGTATTCCGGGCGATGAACGACGTCGACTTTCCGGTCGAGCGCGTGCTCGCAGGCATCGACGCCGCGGCCGCCGCCGGGCTCGCGCCCATCAAGGTCTACATGGTGGTCAAGCGCGGCGTGAACGACGACAGCATCGTACCGATGGCGCGCTTTTTCCGCGAACGCGGCCACATCGTGCGCTTCATCGAGTACATGGACGTGGGCCACAGCAACGGCTGGCGCCTGGACGACGTGGTGAGCGCCGCCGAAGTCGTGCAGCGCATCGATTGCGAATTGCCGCTGGAGCCGATCGGTGCCCACTACCGCGGCGAAGTTGCCCAGCGCTGGCGCTACCGCGATGGCGCGGGCGAGATCGGCGTCATCGCCTCGGTCACGCAAGCGTTCTGTCGCGATTGCACCCGCGCACGGCTTTCGGCCGAAGGCCAGGTCTATACGTGCCTGTTTGCGACCTCGGGGCACGATCTGCGCGCGCTGCTGCGAAGCGGGGCTTCCGATGAGGCGATCCGCGAATTCATCGTCGGCCTGTGGAGCAAGCGCTCGGATCGCTATTCGGAGATTCGGGGCAGCCACACCGTGCGCCTGCAGAAGGTCGAAATGTCCTACATCGGTGGCTGAATGCGCGAACGCCCTCTGCTGAGCAACGCCACCCGGCCGGCAACCGTGGAAGTCGAGTCGACGAACGAACGCGGCGAGCGACTCGCCACCGCCATTGCCGGCGAGCATCCGCTCACGATCTATCTCGACAAGCGCGAGCTGGTGACCTTGATGACGCTCGGGCAATGTCCCGAGGCGCTCGCCATCGGCTATCTGCGCAATCAACGCCTGCTGCGCTCGCTCGCCGAGATCCGCTCGGTGCAGGTCGACTGGGACGTCGACTCGTGTGCGGTGACCACCTTCGCCGGCGTCGAAGATCTGGACGGCAAGATGGAGAAGCGCACCGTCACCACCGGCTGCGGCCAGGGTACGGTGTTCGGCGATCTCATGGCCGAGATCGACAGCGTGGCGTTGCCGGCCGATGCCAAGCTCACCGAGGCGAGCTACTATGGCCTCATGGACAATGTGCGGCGCTACGACACCGTCTACAAGGCCGCGGGCGCGGTACACGGCTGCGCGCTCGCGCGTGGCGACGAGATCCTGATGTTCGTCGAAGATGTCGGCCGCCACAACGCGGTCGACGCCATCGCCGGCCAGATGTGGCTGGAGGGTCTCGACGGGGCCGACAAGATCTTCTACACCACCGGCCGGCTCACCTCCGAGATGGTGATCAAGTGTGCGCAGATGGGCATACCGTTCCTGGTCTCGCGCTCCGGGCTCACGCAAATGGGCCACGACATCGCGCGCCGCGTCGGCATCACCATGATCGGCCGCGCCACTGGCAAGCACTATCTGCTCTTCACCGGCTCGCACCGCTTCGTCCGCGGCGCGTCGGCCGACGATCCGAACCGGGTTTCGGTCGCGACGTGACACGTATTGTCGTCACCGGATTGATCCTCGCAGGCGGCCAGGGTCGCCGGATGGGCGGCGTCGACAAAGGTCTGCAGCTCCTGCAGGGCCGTCCGCTGATCGCGTGGGTGCTGGAGCGCCTCGTTCCCCAGGTCGACGAAATTCTCGTGAGCGCCAACCAGAACCTCGAGCGCTACCGCAGCTTCGGTCATCCGGTGCTGCCGGACGAGGTCGGCGGCTTTGCCGGACCGCTCGCCGGCCTCGAGCGCGGGCTCGCGCTCGCGCGCAACGAGCTCGTCGTTACCGCGCCCTGCGATTCGCCGTTCCTGCCCGCAGAGCTGGTAGCGCGGCTGCACCAGGGCTTGTCGCAGAACGACGCCGAGCTTGCGGTGGCGCGCACGGGCGAGCAGCCGCATCCGGTCTTCTGCCTGTGCAAGCGCAGCCTGCACGCCGATCTGCGGGACTATCTCACCGCAGGCGGGCGCAAGATCGATGCCTGGTATGCGCGCCTGCGCGTGATCGAAGTGCCCTTCGACGACATGCCGGAAGCATTCAGCAACATCAATACGCACGACGAGCTGAAATCGCATGCCGGGCGGGCCGTCGGCGCACGGGAAATCGGGACCGAGCCCGGTTCGCGCTGAAGCGTAGCGTCGTCGCCTCCGCCTAAGCGGCCGCCATCGCGGCAGCGACGCA
>JBOIEI010000616.1:0-3735 GCA_050741055.1 Burkholderiales bacterium
GGTCCGACGGATACGCAATCGCGCTGGGCCGCCGAGCGCTTGAACAAGGCGTTCGGCCAGCCGGTCGTGGTCGAGAACCGATCCGGCGCCGGCGGCCTGACCGGCACGGAGGTCGTCGCCAGGGCCGCACCCGACGGCTATACCTTGGTCGGCGGCAATCCAGGCCCGCTGACGGTCGCGCCCCATATCCGGTCCAAGATGCCGTATCAGCCCGAGCGGGATTTCGCGCCGATCACGCTGCTCACCACTGCCTCCAGCATGCTGTGCGTGCATCCCAGTGTGCCGGCGAAGAACGTGCAGCAACTGATCGCGCTCGCGCGCGCCCAGCCGGGGAAGATCAACTTCGCTTCCCCCGGCGTCGGCACGGTCGGCCACTTCGGTCTCGAGCTCTTCAACCACATGGCCGGGGTGAAGCTCACGCACGTGCCGTACAAGGGTGCTGCGCAATACGTCGTCGATCTGCTCGCGGGACACATCGACATGGCGTCGATCCAGATCGCGCAAGGCGCGCCCTATGTGAAGGAAGGTCGTCTGCGTGCCCTGGGCGTCTCGAAGCTCAAACGCGCACCGCAGTTGCCCGATGTGCCGACCATCGACGAGCAAGGCGTGAAGGGCTACCAGTCGATGAACTGGGTCGGCCTGCTCGCCCCGGCGGCGACGCCGCGCGAGGTGATCGCGAAGATCAACGCCGAGCTGGTTTCGGCATTGCGCTCGCCCGCGGGCCAGGTGCTGACCCAGGCCGGCTTCGATGTCGCCGCGCTCGGACCCGAGGAATATGCCGAGTTCCTGCGCGCCGAGACTGCGAAATGGGCCAAGGTTGCAAAGGCCGCCAACATCAAGCTCTAGTAGAGACCCACGCAAGAGCGCGAACGTCACCGCGGACGGGTGGCGTCGGCCGCGCTTTGCCGCCAAAATAGGCGCTCCCCGACGACGCCGCACCGAGGAGGCTCCCGATGGCTGCGCAAGGCAGGCAATCGCCCTACTTCATGTACTTCCCCGACGATTACCGCTGGTCCGCCGCGGTCGTCAACATGCTGGGCTCGGCGACGTTCGGCACCGCCGATATTGGCGAGGTCCATCAGATCGGCCGCCTGGTGCGCGACAAGATCGGCGACGACGACGCCTGGTTCGACGCCTGCGTGCAGGTCGGCGACCGGGTCAAGGCGTTTGCCGCCGAGCGCGAATCGAGTGACCACCGTATCAGCGCCGCCAGTGCCTATCGGCGCGCCTGTGCGATCTACCAGATGGGCGAGCGCTTCCGCACGCCGAAGGACGAACGGGCGCTTGCCGCGTATCGCACCGGCGTCGAGTGCTTCCATCGCTTCATCGATCTCACCACCGATACGACGATCGAGAAAGTCGAAGTACCGTACGAAGGCGGCTCGCTCCCCGGCTACTTCGTGCATGCGAAGAACACGCAGGCGACCCGCAATCCCTGCGTGGTGTTCTTCGACGGGCTCGACGTGACCAAGGAGCTGCAATACGGCCGCGGCGTCGAGGATCTGGTCAAGCGCGGAATGTCGTGCCTGGTCATGGACGGTCCCGGCACGGGCGAGGCGATCCGTTTTCGCAACTACTACCTGCGCCACGATTACGAAGTTGCCGGCAGCGCGTGCGTCGATTTCCTCGAAAAGCGCGCCGATGTCGATGCCAAGCGCATCGCCGTCATGGCGATCAGCCTCGGCGGCTACTATGCGCCGCGCTGCGCCTCGATGGAGCCGCGCTTCGCCGCATGCGTGGCCTGGGGCGCGATCTGGGACTACCATGCCACCTGGAAGCGGCGCATCGAGGCCTCGTTCAAGGCGTCGATGTCGGTGCCCGGCCATCACATCATGTGGATCCTGGGCGTCGACTCGCTGGACGAAGCGTTGAAACGACTCGAGCCGTTCCGGCTGGACGGCGTGGTGCAGAAGATGCGCTGCCCGCTGCTCATCACGCACGGCGCCGATGACGAGCAGGTGCCGCTCGCCGATGCGCAGGCGCTGCACAAAGCCTCGGGATCGCCGGACAAGACGCTGCGCGTATTCACCGCCGAAGAGGGCGGCGCGCAGCACTGCCAGCGCGATTATCTCTCGCTCGGCGCAGCCACCATGTACGATTGGCTGGAGGACAAGCTGGTTCGCAACCGCTAGCCGAAATCGGGCTGCCGCAAGTCACCGCCAGCACTTGGCCGCAGCCGATGGCGAACTGGTTGCGCCGCTGCTTCGATTGCGGCTTCGTCCTGGCGCGCAAGCAGCGCATCTGTCCGCGCTGCGGTGCGCGCCAGCGCCCCGAGAGGGTGCAGTGCCCAGGTAAATAAGCACCTGGGAATCGTTTCTTCACATTGGAGGTTTGACGTTGGAAAATCACACACGCCGCGCCATGGCGCGCTTGGGCTTTGCTTGTCTCGGTCTCTGCTTCACTGCCGCAGCCCAGGAATATCCGACCCGGCCGGTTCGACTCATCGTGCCTTATCCGGCCGGCGGACCGACCGATTTCGTCGGCCGCACGGTCGCGCAGAAGCTGAGCGAATCGCTCGGCCAGCAAGTGGTCGTGGACAACCGCGCCGGCGCGGCCGCAATGATCGGGCACGAGCTGGCTGCGAAGGCAACGCCGAACGGCTACACGCTGCTCTTCGCCACCGGGGGCGGCATGGTGATCGCACCGCTGGTCGCGCCCAAGCCGCCGTACGAGGTGAAGGATTTCGCCGCCATCAGTTTGCTGGTCATCAGCCCGCAGATCCTGGTTGCACATCCCTCGTTTCCGGCCACCAACATGAAGGAGCTGATCGCCGCGGCCAAGGCCAAGCCGGGCGCCTACAACTTCGCCTCGGTCGGCACCGGCAGTCCGAATCACCTGGGCGGCGAATTGGTCAAGGCGATGGCCGCAATCGATATCGTGCACGTGCCGTACAAAGGCACCAGCCCGGCGATCACCGGCCTGGTCGCGGGCGAAACGCAGTTCATGTTCAACAGCATGCCGTCGGTTCTGGGCCTGGTGAAGGCGGGCAAGCTGAAGATCATCGCCACCGGCGGATCGAAGCGTTCCCCGGTGATTCCCGACGTTCCCGCCGTGGCCGAAACGCTGCCTGGCTTCGAAGTCGTCACCTGGTACGGCATCGCCGGACCGGCCGGGCTGCCGAGCGCTATCGTCGCCCGGCTCAACCGCGAGATCGTTCGTATCATCGCCCTGCCCGACGTGCAGAAACGCTACACGGACCAGGGGCTGGACCCGCGGTCGAGCACGCCGGAGGAGTTTCTCGCCTTCATGCGCAGCGAGTCCGGCAAGTGGCAGAAAGTCGCCACGCAGGCGGGCGTCATGCCCCAGCGGTGACGGCGCCGTCTTCGTCCGCGCAGGCACCGGGGCTTCTGTTGCTTGCATGCGCCCGAGCAACCGGTAGACCGGCGCGGAGCGGAGATTCAGTTGCGGCGCTTCGCTGCGCAAGCGTGCCGGTCGTCATGCGGCGTGCGCCCTCAGGTCAATGTGACGCGGCTACCACTTTGCGCCGAGCTCACCACGGCGTCGAGCACGGCGGCGTTGTTGATCACGTCGCCGGCATCGTTCACCAGCCCCTTGCCGGCGACGATCGCGTCGGCGAACGCTTCCAGCTCGGCCCGTTCGGTGGAGAGCCCACGGAACTCGATCGTCTCCATCGGCTGGCCGACGAAGCTGCGCTTGAGCGTCCAGGTGGTCAGATGCGGGATCGATCCCATCTCCGCCCAGCCCTTCGACCCGAATATTTGCAGTCGCCAGGAT
>JBOIEI010000617.1:0-3632 GCA_050741055.1 Burkholderiales bacterium
CGCTCATGCTGCGCGGCCTCAACCCCGGGCCGGAGCTGTTCCAGAGCGACGGAACGCTGATCTACGCCTTCGGGTGGTCGCTGATGCTCGCAGGGATCATGACCTTCATCCTCGGCAGCCTGCTCTCGTCGTTGCTCGCCCGCGTCGTGACCATCCCGCTGCGGCTGCTGGCGCCCCTGATCATGTTCCTGGCCGTGATCGGCGCCTATGCCATCCGGAACAACATCTTCGACGTCTACCTGATGCTCGGCCTCGGGGTGTTCGTCTTCCTGGTCAGGCGGCTGGGCTTTCACCCCGGTCCCATCGGTCTCGGCATCATCCTAGGACCCATCATCGAGCCCGCGCTCGTGCAGTCGCTTTATATATCCAATGCATCGTCGGTCGGCTCGGTATTCTTCACCGGCACGGTCAACATCATCCTCATCGCGATCACGGTTGTCTCGATTTTCCTGGTCGCATGGGGGCGTTTCGGGGATCGGGCGCGGGCACGCGCCGGTGAACCGATCGAGGCCGAATAGACGCGCGGCGTTGAAGAAAAGAGAAGGAAGCGGCATGCGAACACTGATGCACCGGGACGTCCTCGCCGCCCTGGTCCTGTTCGTCATCGGCGCAGTGTCATTGACCCAGGCGGGTGCCGATCCGATGAACTGGGCATTCCCCCTGCTGGCGACCTACTTCATCCTGTTCGCCGCGGCGGTGCTGGCCGTACGCGTTGTTTTCGCGGTAGTCGCGGCGCACGCGCCGGACATCGTGTGCATGAGTGCGGAAGATAGGATCGTCGCGCGGGACGTGCTCTGGTTCCTGCTGATCTCGCTCGGCTATCTGCTGCTGATGTACGGCCTCGGATTCTGGCTGGCGAGCTTCCTGATGCTGTCGCTAGCATCGCTCTATCTGACCCTGGACAAGACGCGCCGCAACCTTCGTCTTGCCGTTGTCGTGCCGCTGGCGACCTGCGTCGTGGCCTATGTCGTCTTCGAACACGTGTTCTACGTGCCGGTGCCGCGGGCTACCTGGTGGCCGCTCGGCGGCTAGATGATGTTCGCCAGATGCCGAAACGAGTAATCTTTTTGCAGCACCTCAAGCGCCACTGACCTCGGCCTGCGCGCCCGTTCGGGCCGACAGGGTTTGCAGCGCATCGAGCACCATTCGGAGCGCCGGCTCCAGGTATTTCTCGCGCCGCCGCACGATGCTCAGTTCGCGCATGAGCGCGGGCTCGAGCGGCCGCACTTGCGTCTTGCCGTACACCAGAATCCCCTGTTTGCGTTCGAGCGGCAGGATACCCACGCCGATACCCGCGGCGACCAGTGTCTTGATTGCCTCGGTGTTGGCCAGCTCCATGATCGGCCGCAGCTCGACCCCGCCGGTCTCGAACCAGCGCGCGATGATCCGGTAGGTCTGACTTTGCCGGTTGCTCAGGATCAGATTGCGGCCGGCCAGGTAGCGCGGATCGACTGCGCGCGGCAGCCGGCGCTCGCTGCCGGGAAAGAACGCCATCATGGGATCCTCGCGCAAAGGCTCGATATCGAGCCCCGGATGGCTCTTCACCGGCACCGTCACGATGCCGATGTCGAGGTCGTTGCCGAGAATGCGCTCGACCACGTCTTCGGTGGTCCCGAGCGCGATCGTGAGCTCGATCTGGGGATGCGCGCGGCGCAACTCGGTCAGCACGGGCGGCAGCAGATAGGTACAAACGGCCACCGAGGTCCCCAGGCGGGCGCGCCCCAGACGGCCCTCGCGGTGGCGGCGCATCGCCGTGGTTGCATGCCCGGCTTCCGCGATCAACCGGCCGGCATGGCGTAGCAATTCCTCGCCGGCGGCGGTCGCATAGGCGCGCTTGCCGACGCGCTGGACCAGCTGCACATCGAAGCGCTTTTCCAGCTCGCGTACCTGCAGGCTGATGGCGGGCTGGGTCAAGCGCAACCGCTGCGCGGCCGCCGAGAAACTGCCAAGCGCGACCACTTCCTGCAATGCCTGCAATTGATCGAGATTGAGATTACGCATGCGAAATCAAAGTAGACCTTATGCGTTTCATGATAACAATTAATTAGACTAATTCCGGCCGGAGGTCCAGCATGGACCCCCCGCGGCAGAAGCCCCCGGCCGCTTTGCCAGCACGGCATCCATATCACCGCAACCGATGCAGTGGTTGTCGATTCCAGCTTCGTCGCATCGACTATCGGGTGTTTGAGGCCGATCGACGCAGGAGCGTCGGCGTCGGCTGGCGTATCCGCCGGCGTCGGCTGGCGTATCAACCACGTGGAGGTTCGAACGACATGACTTGCAGTGCGTCGATGGGCAAGACCGGAACGGTAGCGAAAGCCCGACACCTGCGGCAGCAGTTTCTGCGCTGGTGGCGCCTGAAGGATGCGACCGAGCGTTATCTCAGCGCGGCGACCGACCACGCCGATCTCGAACGGCGCATGCGGGAGCTGGAGCGCATGAACTCCGGGCCCACGTTCGTCACGTTCAATCACTGATTGCGCGAAGGGGCGTATGTCGTGCGCTCAGGCGTTTGCTTTCTTCGTCGGCCAGGCGCGCAGGGCGGCCGCGGCGGTTGCGAGCAGGCTCTTGCGCGATGCGCCGTCGCGCGCCTGGATCGACATGCCTTCGATCACGGTGCAATAGAACTTGGCGAGCGCGCCGCAGTCGGTGCGCGCGGGCAATTCGCCTTGCTTTACGCCGTGAGCGATGCGCGCCTTCAACTTCGCCTCGGCGCTTCGCCGCCGTGCCGCGAGCGCAGCCTGTACGTGCGCCGCCCCGGCAGAGCAGTTGGTGGCCGCGCTCACCACCATGCAGCCCGGCGGATGGCAAGGATCGGTGAATTCGCGGGCGGCGGCATCGAGCAGGCGCTCTACCCCTTCGCGGGCGCTCGGCGCAGCACTCAGTATGGACTCCGGCGTTTGTCCCGAATGGCCGCCGTAGCGCTCGACCGCCTCCAGGAACAGCCGCTCCTTGTCGCCGAATGCTGCGTACAGACTGGGCGGATTGATGCCCATGGCCCGGGTGAGATCGGCGATCGAGGTCGACTCGTAGCCCTGGCGCCAGAACAGCTCCATCGCGCGCTCGAGCGCCTGTTCGCGATCGAATCCCCGGGGGCGTCCGCGCGTTCGCGGAGCCTTGGCGGCATCCGTTTTCATAGCGATCGATACTAAAACACTTGACAGGTTCTGGCAAGGCGACTAGAGTCGGCCGCCTATTGTGTATCGATCGATATAAAAAGTAGTGAAGGCGTCGATCGGCGCGGCGCCGTCGTCGGTGCGCGAGCGGCGGCTCGCGAAAGACACAAGTCGATACCAGAGATCGTTGTCCGCAGGAGATTCTCATGGCAGGGTCACGTTCCAGAACGAACAAGAAGCTGATCACCACAGCCGCATCCTTGGCGGCCATCGCGCTCGCCGCGGGCATCGCATTCGGCTTGTCCGGCAAGGGCAGCAAAGCAAGCGAACAGCCGCCTGCCCCGCAGGCGATCCCGGTCGAGGTGGCCACGGTCGTGCAGCGCGAGGTTACGGCCTGGGACGAGTTTTCCGGGCGGCTGGAGGCGGTCGAGCGCGTCGAATTGCGCTCGCGCGTGGCCGGAGCGGTGCAGTCCGTGCATTTCATCGAAGGCTCGCTGGTCAAGCGCGGCGACTTGC
>JBOIEI010000618.1:0-10695 GCA_050741055.1 Burkholderiales bacterium
GCCAAGGGTCCCGTCCGGAACAGCAGCCATTTCATTCCGATCGCCATCCGACGCTGCCAATGGCGCAAGTCGTCGTTGGTGGTGATCGGCTGCGTGCAGCGGTACATGACGCGCGCCTGCAAGTGATCCTGCAGGTTGGCGCCTACGCCCGGGAGCGCATGCACGACCGAGATACCATGAGCTTGCAGCAGATCGACGGGTCCGATGCCTGAGAGCTGCAGCAACTGCGGGCTCTGCAATCCACCAGCCGCGACGATCACTTCGCGCCGGGCGCGCGCCTCGCGCTCGACACCGCCTTGCACGTAGGTCACGCCCGTCGCGCGTTTTCCTTCGGACAGGATGCGGGTTGCATGCGCGTCGGTCTCGACGCTCAGGTTGGTGCGCTTGCGCACCGGCCGCAGATAGGCGCCCGCCGCCGAACAGCGCAAACCGTTGCGGGTGGTGAGCTGATAATAGCCCGCGCCTTCCTGCTCGCGGCCGTTGAAGTCCGCGTTGCGCGGAATGCCGAGATCGGCCGCGCCGTCGATGAAGGCATCGACCAGTGGGTTTTTCTCGCCGATATCCGAGGCGGTGAGCGGCCCGCCGGCACCGTGCAAGTCGCTGGCGCCGCGGCAGTTGTCTTCCGAGCGGATGAAATAAGGCAGGACCTTGTCCCAACCCCATCCTTCGTTGCCCGCCTCTTTCCAGCGTTCGTAGTCTTCCTTCTGGCCGCGGATGAAGATGAGGCCGTTGATCGAGCTCGATCCGCCCAGGCCGCGCCCGCGTGGCCAGTACACGCGCCGGTTGTTCACCCCCGGGTCCGGCTCGGTGCTGAAGCGCCAGTTGTACTGCTCGTGGAACATGGTCTTGCCGTAGCCGATCGGCAGATGGATCCATACCGAGCGATCGGCCGGCCCCGCTTCGAGCAGCAGCACGGTATGCCGGCCTCCCGCGCTCAGCCGGTTGGCGAGCACGCAGCCCGCCGATCCGGCGCCGACGATGACGTAGTCGTAGGTTTTCGAGTCCATGCGCACCGGGGCAGCCGATTGCCGCGCCCGGAACCCGTGATTTCTCGCGCAGGCGGGAGGCTGGGCGGAGTTGTGACGGCGGGCGCAGGGCATTGTTGCATGCGTGCATGGCATCCGCAAACGCGGCGCCGCCCGGCAGCGGCGCCGATACCTGGCCGAGCGCCGCATCCAGTCCGGGGGTGTCGGCCCGCGCACCTTCGGCAGCGGCGGGAACCAGCGTTTGCGGGTCACGGCGGTTCTCCGGGCGGGCGGCATGCCGAGCATGGCTCGCTATAATCGTCCGATGAAATCCGAGGTTATCGCCGAGCGCCGGCTCGATGCCGAGGCGCTCGAAGCCCGCCTGCGCGCACGACTCGGTTGTGAGGTGCGATTCGATGCGGGCGCGCGCGCGCTCTATGCGACCGACTCCTCCAATTATCGCCAGGTGCCGATCGGCGTCGTCGTTCCTCGCACGATCAACGACATCGTAACCACCGTGGCCGTGTGCCGCGAATTCGATGCTCCGATCCTCATGCGCGGCGCAGGCACGAGCCTCTGCGGACAGACCTGCAACGTTGCCGTGATTCTGGACGTCTCGCGTCACCTCACGCGCATCGTCGAGATCGATCCGCAAGCGCGCACGGCGACCGTCGAGCCCGGCGTCATCTGCGACAGCCTGCGCAACGCGGCCGAGCGGCATGGGCTCACCTTCGGTCCCGATCCCGCAACCCACAGCCGCTGCACGTTGGGCGGCATGATCGGCAACAACTCGTGCGGCGCGCACTCGGTCATGGCCGGGAAGACGGTCGAGAACGTCGAGGCGCTGGAAATTCTCACCTACGACGGCGAGCGCATGTGGGTGGGTCCGACGTCCGAGCAGGAGCTCGCCGCGATTGTCGCCGCCGGCGGGCGTAAGGCGGAAATCTATTCGGCATTGACGAAGCTCGCGCAGCGCCACGGCGAGCGTGTGCGCGGCGAATTTCCGCGGATTCGCCGTCGGGTTTCCGGCTACAACCTCGATGAGCTCCTGCCCGAGCACGGTTTCAACCTGGCGCGCGCGCTGGTCGGCACCGAAGGCACCTGCGCGATCGTGCTGCAGGCGAAGGTCAGGCTGGTCGAGAGCCCGCCGGTGCGCGTGCTGGTGGTGCTCGGCTACGACGACATGTTCGTCGCCGGCGATCGGACGCCCTTCATCCTCGAGCACGCGCCGGTCGCGCTCGAAGGGCTCGACGTCATGCTGATCGACGATCTCGGCAAGAAGGGTCTGCTGGGCGCCGAGATCGCGCTGCTGCCGCCGGGATCGGGCTGGTTGATGGTCGAGCTCGGCGCAGACGATCTCGACCAGGCGACGGCGCGCGCCGAAGCACTGGTCGATTCCGAGATGCGCTCGGGCCTGGTGCGCGGCTCGCGCATCTACCCGGGCGTCGAACAGAAGGTCGTGTGGGCGATTCGCGAAGTCGGCGCCGGTGCGAGCAACGCGGTCCCGGGCGTGCGCGAGGAGCCGCGAGCGGGCTGGGAAGACGCCGCGGTCGATCCGGCGCGGGTGGGCGATTACCTGCGCGAATTCCGCCGCCTGCTCGACCAATACGGCTATCGCTCGTCGCTCTACGGGCACTTTGGCGACGGCTGTATTCACGGCCGCATCACCTTCGAGCTGGAAACACACGAAGGCATTGCCGCGATGCGCCGCTTCATGGAAGAAGCGACCGACCTAGTCGTCAAGTACGGCGGTTCGATCTCCGGCGAGCATGGCGACGGCCAGGCGCGCGCCGAGTTCCTGCCGCGCATGTACGGGCCGGCGCTCACGCAGGCGTTTCGCGAATTCAAGGCCATCTGGGATCCGCGCAATCGCATGAACCCGGGCAAGGTCGTGGATGCCTACCGCGTGGATGACAACCTGCGCGTCCATCCCGGCTATCGGCCCATCGAGCCGAAGACCCGCTTCTCGTTCGCCGCCGACTTCGGCAGCTTCGCCCACGCCGCCGATCGTTGCCTGGGCGTTGCCAAGTGCCGCAACCTCGAAGGTGGCGTCATGTGCCCGAGCTATCGGGTGACGGGTGAGGAGAAGCATTCGACGCGCGGGCGCATCCGTCTTTTCGGCGAGCTCTTTCGCGGCGAGACGCTCACCGATCTGTGGTCGAACGAAGACGTGAAGGAAGCGCTCGACCTGTGCCTCGCCTGCAAGAGCTGCAAGAGCGAGTGCCCGGTGCAGGTCGACATGGCGACCTACAAAGCGGAGTTCCTGTCGCACTACTACGAAACCCATCCGCGCCCGCGCCAGGCGCGCAGCATGGGCATGATCCATCGCTGGGCACGGCTCGCGTCGCACGCGCCCGGCCTCGTCAACCTCATCAACTCGACCCCGGGCTTGAGCGCACTGGGTAAGGGCTGGGCGGGAATCGCACCCGAGCGCAATGTCCCGAAGTTCGCGTCCACCACGTTCGTGCGCTGGTTCCAACGACGGCCGCAGCGCGCGGCAAGCGGCCGTGACGTCATCCTCTGGCCGGACACGTTCAACAATCACTTTCATCCCGAGTCCGCCATCGCCGCAACGCAAGTGTTGGAAGCTGCCGGCTACTCGGTGCGCGTGCCCGCCCGGCCGCTGTGTTGCGGGCGGCCGCTGTACGACTTCGGCATGCTCGACGTGGCCAAGTCGCTGCTGGCAGAGATCATGCAAGCGTTGCGCACGGAGATCGAGGCGGGCGTCCCGATCGTGGGCCTGGAGCCTGCGTGCGTCTCGGTCTTCAAGGACGAGCTGCCGAATCTCTTCGCCGGCGACCCGCTGGCGCGCAGGCTCGCCGACCAGGTGGTCTACTTCAGCGACTTCCTGCAGCGCCAGCCGGGGCTGCCGGAGCAGGTGCCGGTTATGCGCGCGCGCGTCCACGGCCATTGCCACCATAAGGCGCTGCTCGGCATGAGCGGCGAGATGGCGCTGCTGCGCCGGGTCGGCATCGCGGCACAGCCGATCGAATCGGGCTGCTGCGGCATGGCGGGTGCGTTCGGCTTCCGCCCTGAGAGCTACGAGTTGTCGGTCAAGGCGGCCGAGCTCGGGCTCCTGCCCGCCGTGCGTGCCGCCGCCGCCGATGAGATGATCGTCGCTTCGGGGTATAGTTGCCGCGAGCAGATCGAGCAGCTTTCGGCGCGAAAGGCGATCCACGCCGCGGAGGCGGTAGCGTGCGCGCTCGGTCTTTCGCCGGCTGCGGAGCCGACGATCGAGCGCCGAACGCACTAAACGACGGGGGCATGACAATGAACGCACCGCGTATCAGCTACGTGCCGCTGGAACAGATGGACGAGACGATGCGGCGCGAGATGCAGCGCTGCGCCGAGTACGGCACCCCGCGCCCGGAGAGCTCGGCGGTGCGCGCGCACGTGCCCGCCTGCTTCTGGAGCTTTGCTAATTCCTGGCAGGCGATCTTCCGCGAGGGCGTCTGCGACCACGCGATCAAGGAGCTGTGTCGGCTGTACGTGTCGCGTTCCGTGAAGTGCGAGTTCTGCGGCAATCAGCGCTCGATCAAGGCGGCCGCGTCCGGCGTGCACGAAGCGCAGGTGGACGACCTGGTCAATTTCGAACGATCGAGCACGTACAGCGAGCGTGAGAAGGCGGCGCTTGCGTATGCCGAGGCCATCACCTGGCGCCTGAATGTCGACGACGCGTTCTGGGCGCGCATGCACGAGCATTTCACGCAGGCCGAGCTGGTGGAGATCGGCTGCTTCGTCGCGCTGACGATGGGTCAGCAGAGCTGGCTGCGCCTGCTCGACATCGAGCATCACCAGGTCATGGCGGGCACGCCGGGCTCCATGGCGCCCGGGTTCGAGACGCCCGAGGCACTGGCCCGGTCGAAGGCTTCGCCGGGATATTGGGCGAAGCAGGACGCGACGCCGCGGAAGGACGCCGCCTGATTCGCGCAAGCGCGCCGCCGCACCGTGATTGCGCTCGACAGCATGCCGGTGCTTTCGATCGCTTACGTCACCTTTGCGATTGCTTTCGCCGGGCTCGTGCACGGCACGCTCGGGCTCGGGTTTCCGCTGGTCGCCACACCGCTCATCTCGCTCGTGACCGACGTCAAGACCGCCGTAGTCCTGGTCGTGCCGCCGACGCTTGCGGTGATCATCGTGGCCATTATCGCCGGCGGCTCGTTCCTCGCCACCGTGCGGGAGTGGTGGCGCATGCCGTTGTGGGCGTTGCTCGGCGCTTATGCCGGCACGCAACTCTTCATCTTCATCGATCCGGCACCGTTGACCCTGCTGCTCGCACTTGCGATCGGCGTGTATCTGGGGCTGGACTGGATCGGCCGCGGCGAGTCGCAGTTCATCCGTGCGCATCGGCACAAGGCAGGCACGCTGTTCGGGTTCCTGGGCGGGCTGTTCGATGGCGCGGTCAATATCGCGTCGCCGCCGCTGCTGATCTACTTTCTCTCGCTCGGCCTGGCGCCGGTCGCACTGGTGAAGGCGCTCAATCTGTGTTTCTTCACCGGCAAAACGACGCAGCTCTCGACCTTGGTCGCGAGCGGGGATATTTCCAACGCGACCTGGTTCTCGACCGTGCCGCTGTGCGTGGCCGGCGTCGTGACCTCGCTCGCGGGCGCGCGCATCCGCAACCGGGTGCCGGCGCAGACTTACCGCCGCTGGCTCAAGTACGCCCTCGTGGTCATGGCGCTGATCCTGCTCGGCCAGTTCTATTTCCTGCTGAACGCGGCCTGAGGCGGATGCCTGGCGCTTGGTCGTCCGTCTTGCGGATGCGCGGTGTTTCGGAGTGAAGCGGACGCGGCCCGCGCATGGTTCTTCGTATCGGCTCAGGCCTTATATGCGCGCGGGTTCGCGGAGTTGAAAACCGCTGGATTTGCTGTTGTTGCCGTAGGTGTTCCAGGTGATGTCGTAGTTCTCGGATTGGTCGCCGAAGCTGAACCAGCTGCGCCTCGTGCCTCTCGCGAACAGTTCCAGGTACTGCCCCGGGCTGCATGCTTCGATGATCGTGTACAGATCGTCTGGCTTGCGGCTATGTTCCTGCTTCATCGACCGGATGATGTTCACTTGGCGGCGTCCGGGGGGCAGGGTTCTCATGCTGCCCTTGATGCCGAACAACACCAGTTCAGTGGTGTTGCGGAAATAGAAACCGACCCCGCGACCGTCCGGCCCTCCGTCCTTTCTGATCTTGTGCCACACGATATTCGTCTTGTAGGTAAAGCCCCAGGACTGGAGAACCTGCAGACCTTCCGGCAACAGCGCGTTGGGAACCCATAGATAGAGGTGCGCCGTCTGTTCGCATGCGAGGCTTACCCCGATATCGCAGATTTCCTTGGTCGTGAGCGTTTCGTAACGACTAAGCCGCCGGTGTTCCGGCGCCATCTTCCCGGTACGGTTCAAGAATCGCCACGGAGGATCCGCAAGCACGGTCTTGAATTTTCTGTCCCCGATTTGTTCCCTGAACGTACTCGAAATGTCCATCGACAATCCTCTCAGTCATTGGCGCAACGCTACACGAACTTTTTTGGCATGGCTTTACCCCAAAGGTGAACGACTTTACCCCACCTGGGACACCTGAGGGATCGAGGGCCGAGATGAAGAGCGAACGCGAAAAGATGTTGGACGGAGCGTTGTACGACCCGTTCGATCCGGACCTGGTTGCGGCGCGCGTGCGTGCTCGGGATCTGTGCCAGGCGCTGAACGCGAGCCGCGAGTCGCAGCCGGATGAACGCCGGCGCCTCCTCGAGCAGCTGTTCGGCAAAGGCGGCGATTCGGTATGGATGCAGCCGCCGTTCTACTGCGATTACGGCGCCAACATCGAGCTCGGAGAGCGCGTCTTCTTCGACTTCAACTGCGTCGTGCTCGATGTCTGCCGGGTGCGGATCGGCGATTTCACGCTGTTCGGCCCGGCGGTGCAGATCTATACGCCCATGCATCCGTTCGATGCCGCCCTGCGCAGGCAGCAGGAGTTCGGCAAACCGGTCGAGATCGGCAATGACGTCTGGGTGGGCGGAGGCGCCATCATCCTGCCGGGCGTGCGGATCGGCTCGCGCGCGGTAATCGGTGCCGGCAGCGTCGTGACGCGCGATGTCCCGGACGACGTGTTCGCGGCAGGCAACCCGTGCCGCGTGATTCGCTCGCTCGGCCCGGCTTCGGGACCGGACGCGGCTAGTCCATGAACAACCCGCCGTTGATGTCGATCAGCGCGCCATGGATATAGGAAGCGGCGTCGGAGCCGAGGAAGGCGACCACCGAGGCCACTTCCTCGACCCGCCCGATGCGGCCGAGCGGAATGCGCGCGAGCAGGCCGGCCCGCTCGGCGTCGCTGTAGGTTTCGTATTTCGCGGCGACGCGCTCGGAGGCAACGATCCCCGGCGCGATGGTGTTGACGCGAATGCCGAACGGGCCAAGCTCCTTCGCGAGGTGGCGTGACAGCCCCACCATGCCGGTCTTGGCGGCCGTGTAGGCGGCGTTCGAGAGGTTGCTCGCGACATGCGCGGCCACCGAGGCCACGTTCACGATACAGCCGGATCGTCTTGCTTTCATTGCCGGCACCGCGGCACGGCAGAATCGATACACGCTGGTCAGGTTGAGATCGATCATGTCGACCCATTCCTGATCGGGCATCTCGTCGGCGCCGAGCGGCCGGCCCGCGGTCCCGCCGCCTGCATTGTTCACCAACAGGTCGATCTTCCCGTGCCGCCGCTCGACCCCGGTGACGCAGTGCTCGATAGCGCTTCGATCGCGCGCGTCGCATGTCAGGTACTCGCACTGACCACCCGCGGCTGCGATCGCCTCGACCGTTGCGGCAAGTGCGCGCTGATCTCGTGCGACCGCGACGACTTGCCAGTGCTGGCGCGCCAGCGCCTCGCAGATCGCACGGCCGATGCCGCGCGAGCCTCCGGTGACCAGGGCGACCGATTCGTTCATGGCGAGCGTCGTCTTTCGCAGGATGTCGGCATTCTACTTGGAGCGCGCTCGAGGGCGGCTACCACCCTGGGCGCGCCCGCCCGGTTGCCATTCAGGGCGAAGCAACAGCGCAGGCGTAGATGGAAGTTCGATAAGGCAACTGCCGGTAAGCGATAAGCTCGATCTGTTATCGCTCACTTTATTGCTTTCTTATGAGCGATAACTTGCTAAAGTATCGCCCATGAGGTGGAATTGGCAGAATCCCGGCTGGCCGCACTTCGCCTTCCAGCCAGAGCCTCTGGCCGGACGGGAAGCAACCTTCCTGCAACGCAGCGGCGTTGTGGTCGGCGCTGTGCGCCATCTGCCCGCAGACGAACACGTGCAGCTTGTCATCGAGGTGATGAGCACGGAGGCGCTCAAGACTTCCGAGATCGAAGGCGAGATCCTCAACCGCGACAGCGTGCAATCCTCGTTGTGCCGTCAGTTTGGACTGCAGAGCGACGGCCGGCGGGTAACTCCAGCAGAACAGGGCATCGCCGAGATGCTCACCGATCTCTATCGCAGCTATGCCGCGCCTCTAACGCAGGAGATGCTGTTCACCTGGCATCGGCTTCTGATGAAGGGTAGTGAGAATTTTCGGGTCGGGTGCTGGCGTACGCACAGCGAGCCGATGCAAGTTGTTTCCGGGCCCGTGTATGTTCCCAAAGTGCATTTCGAGGCGCCGCCCTCGGCCATCGTGGCCGAGGAAATGGCGAGGTTCTGCCAGTGGTTCAACGACACTATCCCGGGCGGATCAACACCCCTGTCGGCGCTCGCGCGCGCAGGTCTGTCGCATCTTTACTTCGAGTCCATCCATCCGTTTGAAGACGGCAATGGCCGTATCGGCCGTGCCATTGCCGAGAAGGCATTGGCCCAGGGAGCAGGCCAGCCCAGCCTGAGCGCGCTGTCGCTCATGATCGAACGGCAGCGCAGTCGGTACTATCACGAGCTCGAGCTCGCCAACAAGGACCTTCAGGTGGACCAGTGGCTCAGCTGGTTCGCCGACACGGTCCTGGCCGCGCAGAGCTACACCTTGCGCTCGCTGGAATTCTTGATCGCCAAGACCAGGATGTTCGACAGGCTGCGCGGGCAGCTCAACGCCCGACAGGAAACGGCCCTTCGGCGCGTCATGCGTGAAGGCCCGGATGGCTTCAAGGGCGGACTCTCGGCCGGGAACTACCAAAGCATCACTGATGCACCGCCTGCTACCGCACGGCGCGATCTGGCCGAGCTGGTGGCCTTGGGTGCCCTGCGTCGCACCGGACAGCAACGGGGGACGCGCTACTGGCTCGCTTTCCTTTCGGAAGACGCAGCGGTTCGCCAGCCGCTATGATCGATCCGGGATCGCCATGGGAGGCGCGCGCAAGTGCGCGCGCGTGATGCGGAGGCGCGCGCAACTGCGCGCGCGTGATGCGGACGGGCGCGCCAGTGCTTTCGCGGGGTGATGCCGGAAAACAGGAAGGAGCAGTGCAATGACCAAGCCGCTCGGATTGCTGATGGCTGCGTTCGACATCAGCAGCTGCCCGGAGGACGAATTCAACGACTGGTACGACACCGAGCACATTCCCGAGCGCGAAAAGGTGCCCGGCTTTCTCACGGGCGAGCGCTGGGTCGATGTCGACAAACCGAAGGTCGCGCTGGCGATCCACGATCTGCAGTCGATCGATGTGCTGCAAAGCCCGCAGTATCTGGCGATTGGCTATCGCAATCCGTCGCCGTGGACGCGCCGGGTCGTGTCGATGTGCCAGCGCGTGCTGCGCGTCGTCGGCGAGCAGATCGCGCCGGGCAACGCCCTTTCACCGCGTGCTGCCGGGGGATTGCTCTTCATGGGATTCAACCTCGAGCCCGGCGCCGAGGACGATTACGCGCACTGGATGGACGAGGAGCACTTGCCCAATCTGTCCAAAGTGCCCGGCGTGCTCAGTGCGCGCCGCTTCATCGCCACCGAGGGCACGCCGAAGTACATCGCGGTGTATCACATGACGAGCCCGGAGGTGTGCGCTTCGCCGGAATGGCTCGAGGCGCGCGAGACGCCCTGGACAAACCGAATTCGCCCGCGCACACGGGAGCGGCTGCGTCTGACCTGCCGGCCTTACCGGCGCACTAGCCCGCTGCCCTAGCGAGACGTCATGCGCCCTTCGTGTTCCAGCAGCAGCCGGGAAGACCGTCATTCCCGTGGGAACGGGAATTCAGGCTGTCCGCCTATTTGACCCCCGCTTTGCGCGGGGTGGCAGCTTCGGATCTCCGGCGTATTCGGGCCGGCGTTACTTCAGCAGCTTCTCCAGCTCGCCGGACTGGTACATCTCGGTGATGATGTCCGAGCCGCCGACGAATTCGCCGTTGACGTACAGCTGCGGAATCGTCGGCCAGTTGGCGTAATCCTTGATCCCTTGCCGGATGTCCGCATCCTGCAGCACGTCGACGCTGTGGATCTCGTCGACGCCGCAGGCGCGCAGCACTTGAACGACGCGGGCGGAAAAACCGCACTGCGGAAAATCGGGCGAGCCCTTCATATAGAGCACGACCTTGTTGTCCGTCACCTGTTGCTTGATGGTGTCTTGCACGCTCATCGGAGGTCTCCAATACTTGACCGTATTTGTCGGATTTGAGTCTACCGGCGCGATACCGCGCGGTCAAGGCCCAGTCGCTTGCTCAACGCGCCTTACGACCGCCGCTGACTCGCGGCAGTTCCGCCAGGTCGCACGCCGTCGTCACCTCGACGAAACCTGCATCGGCGAGCAGACGCTGGCACGCGTCGGCCTGATCGTAACCATGCTCGATAAGAAGCCAGCCG
>JBOIEI010000619.1:0-6882 GCA_050741055.1 Burkholderiales bacterium
GGCGAGCACGCCGAGATTGAACTGCGCCTCCGCGCTTTCCGGGGCGAGCCGCATGGCTGCGTGAAAGCATTCGCGGGCAAAGGCGAGCTCGCCCGTGTCCGCCAGCGCGCGGCCCAGGTTCACTTGCGCATCCGCGTCCTGCGGCGCGATCGCGACCGCGCGGCGCAACGGGGCCAGGGCATCGCCGGGCCGACTCTGCTCGAGCATGGCGATACCGAGGCGCATGAACACCGTCGCAGGCGCTCCCGCCAATCGAGCCGCTTTCGCCAGTACCGCTTCCGCCTCGGCATACCGGCCGAGGAGCAGATGCGCGAGGCCGAGCGTCTCCAGCGCGGCGCCGCTTTCCGGATCGACCGACAGTGCGCGCTCTAGCGTTGCAATCGCCTCGGCGGCGCGATGCTGCGAAAGCTGCGCGGCACCGAGCAGGTACAGCGCCTCCGGATTGCGCGGCGCCTTGCGCAGAACCTGCTCGCACAACGCAGCCGCAGCGGCTGCGTCCCCGATGTGCAAGCACTTTTCGGCTTGCCGCAGCTGGCGAAACAATACAGTGGACATTGTGCAGCCGATCGCGTGTTGCCCGGATGATATAGCAACCGCTTGCCGCGGCTCGCGAGCTGCCAACGCTGCCGCGATGGAACGTTCGTTCGCGTTGGCGCGTCATCGATGCCGGCGATGAGAGAGCAGCGATGGGTAGGTCTGGATCGATTGTTGCCCGGGCTCGACGGGGCTCCTACAATCCGCGAGCGGCGGCGGTCGCTTCGCCCTCCCGATCGCTCGCCGCTCGCGCTGGCGCAGCAGCTTGCGCCGGTAAACGAGGGCGCTGTCGTCCGCGCGACGAGCAAGCGCCGAACCGAGTTTCCATCCCAGCCGCGCCAGGGCGCAACGAGTCAGTCATGCCCGAAGTCGAGGAAAAGCGCCCGCGCCTGCAGGAGAACCTGCAGCAGGTCATCGAGCTTCTGCGCCGTCACGAGGCTGCGGACGAGCTCGCCCGCGAGCCCGACGAAGGGCCGGTGGCGGCCGCTGCCGCGCGTGCGGCGGGGGAGAGTCTGGCCGAGCTGCAGGCGACGCTGGAGGACATGCATCCGGCGGACGTCGCCTACGTCCTCGAGGCGCTGCCGCTCGATCAGCGCCTGATCGCCTGGGACCTGGTCCGTCAGGATCGCGACGGCGAGATCCTGCTGGAAGTCTCCGACGCGGTGCGCGAGTCGCTGATCGCGCACATGGAGACGGACGAGCTGATCGCCGCGACCGGACAGCTCGATGCCGACGAGATCGCCGACCTCGCACCGGATCTTCCGCCGGAGGTCATGGACGATGTGCTCCGGTCCCTGTCGGCGGAGGAGCGCGAGCAGCTGCGCGCGGCGCTGTCCTACCCCGAGGAGTCGGTCGGCGCGCTCATGGACTTCGACATGATCGGCGTGCGCGACGACGTGACGGTCGAAGTCGTCCTGCGCTACCTGCGCCGGCACGAGGAGCTCCCCGACCACACCGATCAGCTGTTCATCGTCGATCGGGCCGAGCGCCTGAAAGGTTTGCTGCCGGTGAATCGACTATTGGTGAACGCTCCGGACACCCTTGTCGGCGACATCATGTCGACCGAGGACATGGTGACGCTGCGCCCGGAGCAGGATGCGCGGGAAGCCGCGCTCGCTTTCGAGCGTTACGACCTCGTCTCCGCCGCGGTGGTCGACCGTGCGGGCAAGCTGCTGGCGCGCGTGACGGTCGATGCGGTTGTCGATTTCATCCGCAGCCGCAGCGAGAGCGAGATGCTTTCGGCGGGCGGCTTGCGCGAGGACGAGGATCTGTTCGCCCCGGTGTGGGCGAGCCTGCGCAACCGCTGGACGTGGCTCGCCGTGAACCTCGTGACAGCCTTCGTCGCTTCGCGCGTGATCGGTGTGTTCGAGGGCTCGATCGAAAAGCTGGTGGCCCTGGCGGCATTGATGCCGATCATCGCCGGCATCGGCGGCAATTCGGGCAACCAGACGATCACGATGATCGTGCGCGGATTGGCGCTGGGCCAGGTGACCAGCGACAACGCCCGGGCGCTGCTGGTGAAGGAGTTCCTGGTCGCGCTGGTGAACGGTTTGATCTGGGGTGCCGTGGTGGGCTTGTTCGCCTTCGTGATCTACCATAACTGGCAGCTCGGTCTGGTGATGATGGGTGCGATGCTGCTCAACATGGTGCTTGCCGCCGTCATGGGGTTTGCCATCCCGATGACCATGCACAAGCTGGGACGCGATCCGGCGATCGGGTCGAGCGTGATGATCACCGCGATCACGGACAGCAGCGGATTTTTCATCTTTCTGGGCTTGGCGACCGTGTTCCTGGTGTAGACGCATGCCGACCCCACTCCTCGCACCCGACGCACGGCGATGCCGTGGCACGGGCCACATGTCCCGCCTGTTCGATCGTCGCCTCCGACGGAGCTCACCATGACCGTGCTGAAACCGAACGATATCCGGCCCTCGGAGATCACGCCGCAAAGCGTTTACGCGCAGCGCCGGCGCTTCATCCGCGGCTGCGCCGGCGCCCTTGCCTCGGTCGCTTTGCCGGCCTGGATCTCCGAATCGGCGGCGCAGTCTGGGGCGAAGTCAAAGGCGGGCGCGAAGTTCGCCGGTTTGCGCAAGAGTGCGTACTCCACCGAGGAGACGCTCAATACCTTCAAGGAGATCAGCACCTACATCAACTTCTACGAGTTCGGCACCGACAAGACCTCCCCGGTACAGCGTTCGCAAAGCCTGCGCACGCGCCCATGGACGGTGGCGATCGAGGGCGCGGTCAAGCGGCCGCGCACCTTCGGCATCGAGGAGTTGGCTGCGCTGGCGCCGCTGGAGGAGCGCATCTACCGGCTGCGTTGCGTGGAAGCCTGGTCGATGGTGATTCCCTGGGTCGGCTATCCGCTGGCCGAGCTGATCAGGAAGGTCGAGCCGACCGGCAACGCCAAGTTCGTCGAGTTCGTCACGCTGCTCGATGTCGCGCAGATGCCCGGCCAGCGCCTGCCGGTGCTGGAATGGCCCTACGTCGAGGGGCTGCGCATGGACGAGGCGATGCATCCGCTCACCTTGCTCACCTTCGGCTTGTACGGCCAGGTGCTGCCGAACCAGAACGGCGCGCCGGTGCGCATGGTGGTGCCGTGGAAGTACGGCTTCAAGAGCGCGAAGTCGATCGTCAAGATCCGCTTCGTCGACAAAGAGCCGGTCAACTCGTGGCAAAAGTCGGCCGCGCACGAGTACGGCTTCTACTCCAACGTGAACCCCAACGTCGACCATCCGCGCTGGAGCCAGGCGCGCGAGCGCCGCATCGGCGAGTTCTTCAAGCGCCCGACCTTGCCCTTCAACGGCTACGCCGAGCAAGTGGCGAGCCTCTACAGCGGAATGGACCTGAAGAAGTTCTATTGATCGCCCAGCGGCCGGCGTCCTTGCGCCACATCGAAAACGTAACGTTCCGGCGCATCCGCGCGGGCGTCTTCCTTCTCTGCCTGGCGCCGCTCGCGCGGCTCGTGGTGCTTGGCTCGAGCGACGGCCTGACGGCGAACCCGATCGAGTTCATCACCCGCTCCACCGGCACGTGGACGCTCGTTTTCCTTCTGATCACGCTCGCGGTGACGCCGCTGCGCCGCGCGCTCGGCTGGGCGTGGCTGCTGCGGCTGCGCCGGATGCTGGGTCTCTATGCCTTCTTCTACGGCTGCCTGCACCTCACGACTTATGTCTGGCTCGACCAGTTCTTCGATCCGGCCGCGATCGCGCGCGATATCGTGAAGCGCCCGTTCATCACCATGGGCTTCACCGCGTTCGTGCTGATGCTGCCGCTGGCGCTCACCTCGACCCATGCCATGGTGCGGCGCCTGGGGGCGGCGCGCTGGCAGCGCCTGCACCGGCTGGCCTACGCGGTGAGCGTCGCCGGCGTCGTTCATTACTGGTGGCTGGTGAAGCGCGACGTGACCCAGCCGCTCATCTATGCGCTGCTGCTCGCCGTACTGCTCCTGCTGCGGGTGGGATACTGGATCGGTGCGGCTCGAGGGCGGGAAGCAAAGCGCGGTGCGGCATGAAGAGAGGAAGAGCGGGCACACAGCGCGTCGTCGATGACTGTGCTTTGCGAGAATTCGCAACGGGCGGGTGACGGTGTAGAGCGGCCCCAGAAGCAAAAAAGGCGGGAGCACGAATGCTCACCGCCTTATGCTGCTAGCGGGAGTCTTGCTCCCGCCTTTTCTTTACACTTTCTTCTTGGCTGCTTTCTTCGCAGGCTTCTTCGCTGCCTTCTTCGCTGGCTTCTTGGCCATTCTCATCTCCTTACGAGGTTGCTGTTCAGTACGAGCTCGTGACCCGCACCGCCAAGCTTTCCATTCGACTTTGCATGCATCGCTTCGTCGTTGTATCCACTCATGACGAGAGGATGGATGCTTGGTGAGCGCATTCTATGCCAGATTTAGATCAAAATACAACAGCCTCGTCAAGTTTTTTGCGCGCGCATCGCGCTGCGCGTCATCGATGCGACAGTCGCCTCGCAGCGAATGCGATGCGGCTAGAGCATGCGACGCGCGAGCCGTCGCTGCATCAATCGGGAAGAAACGATTCGCGCGCGTACAGCTCGGCGATGCTCTCGCGGGCGCGAACGAGATGGACGCGATCGCCGTCGACGATCACCTCGGCAGCGCGCGGGCGCGAGTTGTAATTCGAGCTCATGCTCATGCCGTAGGCGCCCGCCGAGAGCACGGCGACCAGATCGTCCGCCTCCACCGAGAGCATGCGATCGCGGCCGATGAAGTCTCCGCTCTCGCAGACCGGGCCGACCACCTGGCACAGCCGCGCCGCCTCGGAGCTGCGGCGGTTGAGCGGACGGATCTCGTGCCAGGCATCGTAGAGCGCAGGGCGGATCAGATCGTTCATCGCCGCATCCACGACGACGAAGCAGCGCTCCGGCGTTACCTTCAGGTACTCGACGCGGGTGAGCAAGAGGCCGGCGTTGCCCACCATGGAACGGCCCGGCTCGACCATGATGCGCAGGCGCCGCTCTCCCAGCCGTGCAGTCAGCGCGTGCACATACTGCTCGATGCTGGGCGGCTCGTCCTCGGGTCGATAGCGGATTCCGAGCCCGCCGCCCACGTCGAGGTGCTCGATGGCAATGCCTTCCGAGCGCAGCGCATCGGCGAGCGCGAGCACCCGCTCCAGCGCGGCCGCGAACGGGGTGGCCGTCGTGAGCTGCGAGCCGATGTGGCAATCGATGCCCGCGATATGCAGCCCCGGCAACCGGTTTGCCTTGCGATAGAGCGCGAGAGCCTGTTCGTGCGGGATGCCGAACTTGTCCTGCCGCAGGCCGGTGGAGATGTACGGATGGGTGCGCGCGTCCACGTCGGGGTTCACGCGCAGGCTCACGTTGGCGCTGCAGCCGCAGCCGGCGGCGAGCTGCGACAGGCGCTCGAGCTCGGCCTCGGACTCGACGTTGAAGCAGTAGATGCGCGCGGCCAGCGCCTGCTCGATCCCGGCGCGGCTCTTGCCGACGCCCGAGAACACGATCCGCGACGGATCCGCTCCGGCTGCCAGCACGCGCGCGAGCTCGCCGCCGGAAACGATATCGAAGCCGCTGCCCAGGTCGTTGAAGAGCTTGAGGATGGCAAGATTCGAGTTGGCCTTCACCGCGTACAGGATGCGATGGTCGCGAGCGCCGAACGCGTGCCGGTACTGGTCGAACGCGTCCACCAGCGCGGCCTTCGAGTACACGTAGCAGGGCGTGCCGAATCGCTGCGCGATCGTGTCGAGCGCGACGCCTTCGACCGCGTGCTCGCCTTGCCGGTCAGTGAGCAGCGTCACGAGGGTCTGTCCGATCCGATCGCCGGCGCCGGCGGCACGGGTTTCGCCGGCTGCTTCTGCGCCGGCTTGTCCGTGGGCAGGTAGAGCGGGCCTTTCAAGCCGCAGCCGCACAGGCTGGCGGCCACGATCAGGCTCAACACGATGCGTCGCATCTGCGGGGTCTTTCGTCGGTCGATTGTAGGTCGACTATAGCAGCGCTTTCGGCCGCGAAACCATGGCCTGAATCAGCGTTCACTTTACGTGAGGCAATACGTGGCCGCAAACGACGCGCCGTGTCCGTACCCGCCGCGTCAGCGCTGCGAGGCCGCGCTACCGGTGATGCGCGCCATCTCGCGTTCGATCCAGTCTGCCACGTCCCGATTCAGCGCGTCGGCCTTCACGCCCTCGCATGCGATCGGTTCCCCGATGCTCACCGTGACCGTCCCCGGATACTTGATGAAGCCGTTCTTGGGCCACAACTCCCCGGCATTGTGCGCGACCGGAACCACGGCGACGCGGGTGCGGCATGCGAGCCACGCGCCTCCGGCCTGGAACGACGTGCGGCTGCCGGGCGCAACACGCGTTCCTTCGGGAAAGATCACGATCCAGAAGCCCTGGGCAAGGCGATCCTTGCCTTGCTCCAGCAACCGGCGCAGCGTCTGGCTCGGCGCCGCGCGCTTCACCGTGATCGGTGAGAGCGTTGCCAGCCCCCAGCCGAAAAACGGAATCCACAGCAAGCCGCGCTTCAACACCAGCACTTGCGGCGGCAGCAGCACCTGGAATGCGAGCGTCTCCCAGGCCGACTGATGTTTCGAGAGCACGATGTACGGCCCGTCCTGGGGAACACGACCCTGTATTCGATAGCGGATGCCGCACACGGCGCGGGCGAGGGCGATGACGACATGCGACCAGGAGGTGACGATGCGATAGCGTATGTGCGCCGGTAGCGGCAGCACCAGCCACGATGCCAAGGCGTAGGGCGGGGTGATGAGCACCACGAGCACGGCGAACAGGGTGGAGCGCACGATGACGCCGAGCCTCAGTCGCCGCCGCAGCGGGATCGGGCGCTCGGCGCTCGGATCGTGCGATGCGCTCA
>JBOIEI010000620.1:0-3557 GCA_050741055.1 Burkholderiales bacterium
AGTACGCGCGCACGGTGGAAGGGAAATCGGCCTGGAAGTGCCGGTAGGTTTCCTGGAACGCGCCACGATTGAACTGGGTGGTCGGCACGTTGCCGGTGACGGCGAGAAACGGCACCGAATCGAAGAACGCGTTGGCGAGCGCGATCGGCAGGTTGGCCGAACCGGGGCCGCAGGAGGTGAAGGTCGCGCACGGCTGCCCCGAGACGCGATAGAACACGTCGGCCATGAACCCGCATACGGTTTCATGGTGCACCGAAACGGTCTTGATCGCTTCGGCGCGCGCGTACAGCGAATCGATGAAGCCGATGTTGCCGTGACCGCAGAGCCCGAAGATGTAGGGCACCTTCTCGCGGATGAGGTAGTCGACGATCAGATCGGCGCCGGTCTGCTCGGCCGGAGCGGCCGCATGTGCGGAATCCAAAGGGCTGGTCACTGCACTCTCCCGTGGGCGTTCGTGCGGCCGGAATCGGCCAACGCTTATGACTATGCCACGGAATAGCGCGTCGCCCAAGCCGAAGGCGATCCGTATTCGAAGCGGGCCGCGGCGTCCCGGCGCCTGCTGGCCCGCCCGTCGCCCACGCTATACTGCGCCGCTCACACGGAAGAGGTACACAAGATGTCGAGGTTTCGCATTGCAGTTGGATTGCTGGGCTTCGCCTGCGCCGCATCGGCCGCAGGCGCCGATCTGGGAAGCAAGCCGTTTCGCGTGATCGTTCCGTTCACGCCCGGAAGCGGCAGCGATACCCTCGGACGCTTGTTCGCACCCAAGATCGGCGAAGCGTTCGGCCAGCAGGTGGTCGTGGACAATCGACCCGGTGCAGGCAGCACCATCGGCACGGCGCTGGTCGGAGCCGCCACACCCGACGGGCACACGCTGCTGGTCACCTCGTCCGGATTCGCCGGCAGCGCCTCCATCTATCCCAAGCTGCCTTACGATCCCATCAAGGATTTCGCCGGCATCACCCAGCTCATCGCCAATCCGCTGGTGCTGGTCGTATCGCCTTCGTTTGGCGTGAAATCGATGCAAGCGCTGATCGTGCTGGCGAAGCAGAAGCCGGGGCAGATCACCTACGCATCGACCGGTGTGGGCAGCGGCACGCACTACGGCGCCGAGCTTTTCCGGCTGGCGGCAAAGTTCGAAGCGACGCACGTACCTTTCAAGGGCGTACCGGAAGCGCTCACCGATACCATGACCGGACGGGTCAACTTCTACCTGCCGCCTGTGCTCGTGGTGGTGCCGCTCGCCAAGGCAGGCCGAGTGATCGCACTCGCAGTCACCAGTGCGCAACGTTCGCCGTTGCTGCCCGACGTGCCCACACCGGCCGAAGCGGGACTGCCGGAATTCGTCTACGACGGCTGGTACGGCATGTTCGCACCCGGAAAGACGCCTCGCCCGGTGATCGAACGATTGTCGAAAGAAATGCAGCGCATCCTGGCCCTGCCCGAAATCAACGACAAGATCGTCGCCATGGGCGGTCGCACGAAATGGAGCCCGCCGGAGGATTTCGATCGCATGGTGCGCACGGAAATCCAGACGCGCGCCAAAGTGTTCGAGGCCGCCGGGGTGACGGCGCGGTAAGCACGGCCGGCGAGATTCTGCCGAGTCTGCCGGCAAGGCCTCGCGCTCAGCGTCGGGCGAGCGCATCCGCATTGACGATGTCGATCGGCTTGCCGGCTGCAAACGCAGTCACGCGATCGAACGCACCGCCCAGGTAGCGCTCGTAGGTATCCTGCTCGACGAAACCGATGTGCGGCGTGCACAGGCAGTTGTCGCACTGGACCAGCGGATTGTTCGCGCCGTAGATCGGTTCTTCCTCGTAAACGTCGACGGCCGCTCTGCCTGGCCGGCCGTTACGCAACGCTTCGGCCAGCACCTCGTCGCCCACCAGTGCCCCGCGGCTCACGTTCACGAACAGCGCGGTGGGCTTCATGCGCGCGAGATCCTGAGCCGTGACGATGCCACGCGAATCGGGTCGCAGCGGCATGTGCAACGTCACGATGTCGGCCGTTTCGAAGAATTCCTCGCGCGTCGCCGGAACTTCGTAACCCGCGGCGCGCGCACGTGCCGTCGAACCTTCGCGACCCCAGCAGATGACGCGCATGCCGAACGCGCGACCGACCGCTGCGACGATCGATCCGATATTGCCGAACGCGTAGATCCCCAGCGTGCGCCCGTGCACTTCCAGCCCGACCGTGGTCTGCCATCCGCCCGCGCGCAGCCCGTTCACTTCCTGCGGCAGATGACGCAGCGAAGCCAGGATCAGCGCCCAGGCAAGCTCCGCTGGAGCGTGATAGTTGGTCTTGCCGGCCGCACCCACCGCGATGCCGCGCTCGCTGCAGGCTTCGACGTCGATATGCCCCACCCACGAGCCGGTCTGGCTCACGATGCGCACCGACTCGGGCAGTTTCTCGACGATCTCGCGCGCGAGGCGCAGCCGCTGCTGGATGAGCACGATCGCTTCGTAACCGCGAAGTCGTTGTGCCAGCGTGTCCGGATCGCGCACGTGATCGGTGAACGTCGTCACCTCGTGCCCGGCGAGCCGTGAGAAGGCTCGCAGACTGCGTGCGGCATTCTGGTAGTCATCGAGAATGGCGATTCTCATCGTTCGTTCTCCCTCATTGGTGTTTCAGTCGATGGTCTCGCCCGCCGCACGACCGGAGCGAGCGCGAGTCTGCACGCTCGGCGAAGTCTCCGCAAGGCGTATCAGGGTGCAGGTCGAGGTGCGCCCGGCGAGCGCTGCGCTATCATGCGAACGAAACGATCGACGATTGCTGGTTGCTCGGCGCGCATCGATCGCGATTTCCGTGCAACGAACTTTTCGAGGGTGCATGCGGCGCATCGTTGCAATCGGCGGCGGCGGATTCATGATGGAAGACGGGCCCTCGTTGCTGGATGACTACGTGGTCAGCCTGGCCGCGGCCCGACGGCCGCGGATCTGCTTCCTGCCCACCGCGAGCGGCGATGCCGAGGATGCGCTGCAGAGGTTCTATCGGGCGTTCGCCCGCTATCCTGCGGAGCTTTCGCATCTCGCGTTCTTCCGCAAGCCGCGCCCGGGTGCGATCCCAGCCGCTGGATTCGAGCGTGCGCTCGCCGAGCAGGATGCGATCTACGTGGGCGGCGGCAACACGCGCAGCATGCTGGCGGTATGGCGCGAATGGGGCGTGCCGCAGGCGCTGCGCAACGCCGCGGCCAACGGCGCGGTGCTCGCCGGCGTCAGCGCCGGAGCGATCTGCTGGTTCGAGTGGGGCGCGTCGGATTCGGCGGCACCGGGAACGCAGAGCGCGCCGTTGCGCTGCCTCGGGTTCGTGAAGGGCAGCTGCTCGCCGCACTGGGGCGGCGAAGTGCACCGCCGGCGCGAATTCCACGCCATGGTGCGCCGGGGCGACATGCCTGCGGGCTATGGGGTGAGCGACGGCGCCGCGCTGCTGTTCGAGGACGGCCGTCTCACCGAAGCGGTAGCCGCCGCGCCCACCGCCGGCGCGTTTCGTGTCGAATGCGCCGGCGACCGGCTGTGCGAGACGTCGCTTGCCATGCGTCGTCTCGCGCCGGCACCGAG
>JBOIEI010000621.1:0-5883 GCA_050741055.1 Burkholderiales bacterium
GGAGAGGGGAGATTGAAGGGTTCCTCCCAAATGGAGAAGAAACTGCGCTATGGCTTGATGGTCACCGATGGAGTCGCCATAGGATACCCGGCCGATCGCGTGCCGTTGAGCGTGCCGGGCCGGAGTAGAATGGCCGCGCCGTCACACCCGCCCAACGTCGAGGAGAAGCCATGAAAATCACCGATGCCAAGGTACGCATCGTTCGCCTGCCCGCCGACGAGCCGCTCGCCGGAGGTCCTTCGGTCTCCGGCGCCGTGCGCGAGCTCGTCACGCTCGAGCTTCGTACCGATCAAGGCATCGAGGGCGTGGGCATCACGTTTTTCGGCGCGGCGATCACGCGGGCGCTGGCCGCGGCAGTGGAAGACCTGGCCGCGGCTGCCAAGGGTCAGGATCCGCTCAACATCGAAGGCGTCATCGGCAAGCTGCGCGCCGCGGCCGGCAATTCGGGCCCGGGCGGCATCCTGCAACTGGCGCTGTCCGCGATCGACACCGCGCTCTGGGACATCAAGGGCAAAGCGTTGAACCAGCCGGTCTGGGCGCTCGCCGGAGGCTACCGGCCGCGCGTGCCGACCTATGCCAGCGGCGCGCTCATGCGCACTTTCCCGCTCGATCACATCGTAAAAGCCGGACCGAAGCTCAAGGAAAAGGGCTTCCGGCAGATGAAGACGCAGCTCGGCGGCGGAGGCCTGCGTCCCGAGCAGGAAGTCGAGCGCATCAAGCGCATGCGCGAGGCCGTCGGCTTCGACACCGATCTCATGTGCGACATCAACCAGCTCTGGAGCGTGCACCAGGCGATCGACATCGGCAGCCGGATCGAGTCCGAGCGCCTGTTCTGGCTCGAGGATGTGACCACGTGCGACGACTATGCCGGTCTCGCGCGCGTCACGCGGGAGCTGTCCACGCCGATCGCCGGCGGCGAATACGTCTACGGATCCGTTCCGTTCCGGCACATGCTGGAAGCGCGCTCGGTGGACATCGTCATGATCGATCTGGTGCGCGCCGGCGGGCCGACGGGGCTGCTCAAGATCGCCGGCATGGCGCAGGCGTTCAACCTGCCGGTGGTGAGCCACCTGGTGCCTGAATTCCAGGTGCATCTCATCGCCGCGATTCCGAACGGGCTCACGGTCGAATACATGCCGTGGTCGGCCGCACTGTGGAAGGAAGTCCCGACGGTCGACAAGGCGAGCGGCGATCTCATCGTGCCGCAGAAGCCGGGGTTCGGGCTCGAGTTCGATCAGAAGGTGCTGGAGAAGTACGGCGCCGCGTCCTGAGCCGACCCTACTTCACGACCTCGATATCGGTGCGCCCGGCGACACGCTGCGCACGCCACGGCCTCGCTTCGGTCTGATTGTTCATGCGTGCCGTGCCGGTGATCGTGTCGCCGTCGATGCGCCCCTCGTAGCGCGTCTGCGCGAGCGCGCTGCCCGCCTCTTCGGTCAGCGCAAAAGTAATTCGGTCGCCCTCGAGCTTCATGTCGCGCAAGTAAGCGATGCTCGTCTTCGCGCTCGCAGTCCCGCTGATGAACTGGAACTTCTGCTGCACCTTCATCTCGTATTCGCGGGTGAAACCGATGCCGTCGTGATGCCAGCGCCACGTTCCCATCGCGCGAGCGGGCACGACCCAATAGTGGACCGTGAGCCCGTTGACCTGCGCGACCGCATCCGGCTGCCACTCACCCATGTGAAACGAATAAGTCACCACGCGCGAGCCCGGCTTCATCTGCCGCAGCAGTTGCGGGCGCACGCGCACATTGAGATGCGGCAACAGGTACGTGGTCAGCACGGATGCCGGCGATAGGTCGGTTTGAAACATATCCTTCACCAGGAACTGGGCGCGATCGGAAAGCCCCAGCCGCGCCGCCTCCTCGTTCGAGAGCTGCACCAGGTCCTTGTTGAGATCGACGCCGAAGCCCTTCGCGCCGCGCTTGGCCGCGGCAATGACGATGCGCCCGTCGCCCGAGCCCAGGTCGATCACGAAATCGCTCGCCGTCACTTTCGCCATGTCGAGCATGAGCTCGACGACGGCCGGCGGCGTCGGCACCCAGACCACGTCCTTGCCCGGCATGCCGATCACGGGCTCGAAGACATATTCGGGCTTGGCCGCGGGCTGCTGCGCATGGGATGCCGGAATCGCGCACACGGCGAGCAGCGCACACGCACGCAAGACGAACAGCGCGCACGCGCGCAAGGCGCGGCGTACCAGTGGATTCATTCGGAAATGTCCTCGGAGCAAGCGGGGCGCGAATGCGCGGCCGGCGATATGACCACTACGCGCCGCTTTCTCGCCCACGCCCGAACGCGCGCTGCGGCTTGCGCCCCTATCGCGTGCTGCTGGTAGGGCCATTATAGCCACGCGCCCGGAAGCCTTTGCTTGTGCCGCCGCATCGCCCATAGAATGCTCGATCGACTCATGCATGCGGCGCGGCGCCGCGTACCGAGCATAGTTATCGGGGCCACTGGTCGATACGGGTTGATAGTGGTCAAATAGCTCATTTGCAGGATGACGAGCATGCGAACCGAAGTTCACGTCCACGGTAACCTGCGCTTCCTCAAGGGCGTCACCGCCACTCAGGTCGAAAGCGGCCTGCGTCCCTGGTTGGGCTATCTCGACATCGATTCGGTCGAGGAAGCGCGCAGTCTGGAACAGGAAGAGCCCGGCATCGCCTACGAGTCGACGGCGCGGGAGCTGACGATCTGCTGGACCGGAGAGGTCGGACGCAACTTTCATCGCTGCGTGGAAGAGTCGATGCAAACGCTCGGGCCGCTCACCGACGAGACAACGGTGGTGGAGCTCACCTACTTTCACGACGACGGCCAGGACGAGTCGCAATTGATCTTCGTCGGGCCCACGCCGGAGGCGATTCACGAGGCGCAGCGCAGGCGCATGATCGAAGACGTGCAGTACCTGCTCGGACGCCACTTCGGCAAGGAGGCGACCGATCGCGTGACCTCGGTGGTGAACGAGTTGTTCGATCAGGACTGGTCGGATCGCGAACGCATCGGCGAGTTGCAGCCCTCGGAGCATCTTCCGCTCGGACGCAACAAGCACCTGCACTGAGCACGTAGCAGCGCGGCCTGTCGAAGCTCTTATGCGGCGTTGAATAGCGCCATTCGCTCAGCCCGCAAGGCGGCGTGGGTTCAACCCGCGCGCGCACGGCGCCGAGCGTTCGCCCTCGATGGGGGCAGGCGCCGCAGGGCGCTCGCGTCGCCGCGATCGGCGAGCTTGGCTGCGTAGCGGATGTTCTTCTCCGCTTCCTCGATGTACAGGTTTCGCTGCTGGCGCGCGTCGGCGGCAAAGCGCATCATCGCATCGAGCTGTCGGTGCAGTCGTTCCATCGCCTTGCGGTAGAACTGCGGCGTGTGGAACAAGAGGTCTTCGGCGGAACGGAAAAGCAGCTCTTCCTTCCCGTCCTCGCCGGTCTTGCGGTCGATGCCCCCCAGCACGAACTCCGGATAAAGCCGCTCGTAGCACTTCTCCAGGTAGCAGCGATCGGACATCTGGGCGATGATGTCGGCCGATCCCAGCATGTTGCCGAGCAGGCGGAACACGGGTGCCGGCACCCGGATGTGCTGCGCCGGCAGCTCGTAACCCGTGAAGTGAACGGTCGGCGCAGCCGCATCGGCGAAACGTTCGAGCCCTATCGTGCCCAGGTAATTGCGCAGGAAGCGGCCGCTGCGCGAGACGTGAATCTTGGTGTACTCCGCGCCGTGGAAGTGGCGATGATCGCCATAGCGGCGGATGTAGCCGGCATCGTGGAAGAGGGCCGCGGCGATGCCGAATGCGAACAAATCCGCATCGATCAACGGTCCGTGGCCCTGGCCGATGTACCCTGCCATGATGCGCGCCATGGCAAGGGTCACGTCCAGGGTGTGCTGAAGATCGTGGTAGCCCGTGTCGCAGGCGGAGAAACCGGGATACTCGCCCTGGAACAGGCGCGCCGCATCGTCGATGGCGCGGGCGATCGCCGTATCGCAGCGATCGGGATAAAGTTTTTCGAAGATTCGGCCGATCTCGTCTCGGATATCGCGGGGATCGGTGGTCTGAATTCGATTGGTTACATCGTAGTCGTTGCGCCGCCCCGTCATGGGATCCTTCCGCGAACTTGGCACGACTCCTGCTCTGGCGCGGATTACACTACAAGGGTAGCGGCTTTACAATAGCAATAATCCACGTTGGGGATTGGATTTACGGAACGTGGACCGACAACCGCCGAAGGCTGAGTGCGCATGGGCCAGCAGACGATCTACACCAAGACAGCCAAGGGCGTACTCGAGGTCAAGAACAAGACCATCAAACTGCCGCGCGATCTCGAACGCGTGTTCTCCCTGATCGACGGCAAGTCGACTGTGGCGGAGCTGCTGAGCCGAGACGCCGGCATGGCCTACGAAGAGCTCGATCAGGCGCTGGATAAGCTGACGCACGAAGGCTTCATCAAGATTTTCTCCAGCGGCGCCTCGCCCGCAAACGCGGGCGCTGCGGCCGCGATTAATCCCAACGAAACCATCCGCATGCGCCCGATCACGGTGCGCATGAACGAGTCGGCAGCCGCGCCCGGGGAAAGGCGCTCGGATCTCGCCGACCTCGATTTCACCTCGCCCGAATCGCTCAACAAGTTGAACCAGGTGGCCGAGGCACGGGCGCGGGCGGAAGCCGAAGCCAAGGCGCGCGCCGAAACACAATCGCGCGCCCGGCACGAATCCGAAGCCCAGGCGGTGATGGAAGCGAAAGCGAAGCTGGTGGCGCAAGCCCGGGCACAGGCCGAGGCACGCGCACGCGTCGAAGCCGAGGCGCAGGTGCGCGCGGCCGGAATCGCGCGCGAGAAAGCGGAAGCAGAAGCGCGAGCCGCGACCGAAGCTCAAGCGCGCAGCGAGGCCGAAGAGCGCATGCGTGCCGCATTGGAGCTGAAGCAGCGCTACGAGGCCGAAGCGAAGGCACGCGCCGAAGCCGAGGCGCGCGCGCACACCGAGGCCGAAGTCCGAGCCCAGGCCGAAGCCAAGGCCCAGGAGCGCGCCCGGGTAAGCGCGCAGGCCGAGGCCGAAGCGCTCGCCCGCGCGGAAACCGAAGCCAGGGCGCGCGCCGAGCTGGAGGCCAAGCTGCAAGCCATGGCGCGCATGCTGGCCGAAGCGCAGACGCGGGCAAAGTCCGAAGCCGAGGCCCGAGCGAGGATCGAAGCCGAGGCCAAGGCGCGCGAAGAAGCGTCGGCGCGCGAGCTGCAGGAAGCGCAAGCGCGGGCGCAGGCCGAAATCGAGGCGCTCGCGCGCGCGGAGATCGAAGCCAAGACGCGCGAAGACGCCGAGCGCAAGGCGCGTGAGGAGGCCGAGCGCCGCGTGCAGGAAGAGGCCGAAGCGCGGCTGCGCTCGGAAGCCGAAGGCAAGAGCCGCGAGGAAGCCGAACGCAAAGCACGCGAAGAGGCTGAGCGCCGGGCGCAAGAGGAAGCGCAGGCACGGCTGCGCGCCGAAGCGGAAGTGGGCAGGCGCGAGGAAGCCGAGCGCCAGGCGCGTGAAGAAGCCGAGTCGCGCATCCAGGCCGAGAGCGCGGCCCGTGCCGAAGCCGAGGCCAAGGCCGAATCGGAACGCCGGGCGCGCGAAGAGGCCGAACGGCTCGCGCAAGAGGAAGCCAAGACCCAAACACTGGCCGCCCGCCAGGCGCGCGAGGAGGCCGAGGCCAAGTTCGAGCTGGCAAGGCTCGCCCGCGAGCAGGCGGAGGCCCGCGCCGAAGGCGAGCGCAAGGCGCGCGAAGAGGCCGAGCGCCGCGCGGGTGAAGAAGCCGAAGCGCGAATCCGCGCCGAAGCCGAAGCCAGGACGCGCGAGGAGGCCGAACGCAAGGCGCGCGAAGAGGCCGAGCGCCGGGCTCAGGAGGAGGCCGAAGCGCGCGTACGTGCCG
>JBOIEI010000622.1:0-4318 GCA_050741055.1 Burkholderiales bacterium
TATCGCGGGATTTTGGTTCCGGCATCACGTCGCCTTCGTTCGCGACATGAGCCTGCACCGAAATCCGCTTGGATCAGCTCACTTTGTCAGCTGATCTGGTATCGCGGGATTTTGGTTCCGGCATCACGTCGCCTTCGTTCGCGACATGAGCCTGCACCGAAATCCGCTTGGATCAGCTCACTTTGTTTGCTGACCTGGTATCGCGGGATTTTGGTTCCGGCATCACGTCGCCTTCGTTCGCGACATGAGCCTGCACCGAAATCCGCTTGGATCAGCTCACTTTGTCAGCTGATCTGGTATCGCGGGATTTTGGTTCTCGGCGCGCGGGCTATACTGGCCAATCCGCACTTTCCCGGCTTGAAGGCGTATGAAGATCACCGCGATCAAGACCCACCCGATTTCCATCGCGCTGGACGAAGCATCGTGGACGGCGCACGAGGCGCACGATCACGCGACCAACATCCTGGTCGAGGTGCGCACGGACGAGGGTCTTTCCGGCGTCGGGCAGATCCACGCCGGCCCCATGGCCGAGGTATGCAAGTGGGTCGAGCGCCTGGGCGAGGTGGCGCGCGGCATGGACCCGCGGGCGCATACGGAGATTTGGGATGCGCTGTTCGGGTTGACTTCGCCCCGGGCCGGAGCGATGCCCGCACGGCCGGGCGTCATAGCGCCGTTGCCGCGCAGCGCACGGCCGCAGATCATGGCGGCGATCGGCGGCATCGACATCGCGCTCTGGGACATCAAGGGCAAGGCCGCGGGCCAGCCGGTCTACCAGCTGCTGGGCGGCGAGAAGCGCCCAGTCTTCGTTTATGCCACGGGCGGTTATTACCGAGCGAGCGCCGAGCCGAACGCCTGTGCCGATGAGCTTGCCGGCTTCGTTGCGCGCGGCTTCAAGGGCGTCAAGCTCAAGTGCTGCGGGCTTGCCATGGACACCGAAGTCGAGCGCATTCGCGCGACCCGGGAAGCGATCGGCCGCGATACGCTCTTCATGCTCGACATGAACGCGCCCTACGATCTGGCGCGCTGCATCGAATTCGCCGGCCGGGTGGAGCCGTTCTCGATCCATTGGCTGGAGGAGCCGCTGCACTGGTACCTGCAGCCGGCGGATTTCAAGCGCCTCGCCGAGGCTACGCCGATACCGCTCGCGCACGGCGAGCGCGAGCTGACCCGTTTTACGGTGCGCGACTTTCTTGCCTGCGGTGCGCTCCGCTACGTGCAGTTCGATTCCACCCGCGCAGCTGGCTTCACCGAATCGGTGCGTATTGCTTACCTGACCGAGCAGTTCGGCGCGCGCATCGCCCCACATCAGGTGCCGGAGCTGCACGCGCATCTGTGCGCTGCGTTTCCGAGCGCGTCCTTCGGCGTCGAGGTGAACGGCAACCCGAAGCGCAACCCGGTGTGGGAGGGCATGTACCGGGAACGCGCCCGCATCGAAGGGAGCTACGTCGAGCTGAACGACAAGCCCGGCTTCGGCGTCGAGATCGATTGGGATTTCGTCGCCCGGCACAAGGCGTGATCGACGTAGGATTCATGCCTGCGGCTCGATAGAGGGAAGCAGCGCGGAGCTGCGCGCAGGCGATCTGCTCGAGCGGAGGCAGGATCGGACCCGACCCGGGTGCTTCGAGGCGTCCGTTCATCAGCACGGCTCGCCGGCGCATGCATCGGCCAGGCGCACCAGCGCGTCGACTGCAACCACGCCCTCGGCTGCCACGATCAGCGGATTGATTTCCGCCTCCAACACCGTCGCGTCGCCCGCGAGCAGCGACAGGCGATGAATGGTCCGCGCGAACGCGCCCAGGTCGCCGGGCGGCCGGTTGCGAAGGCCGCGCAGCGGCGCGAGCGCAGGCACTTCGCCGATCATGGCGGCGGCGGTGGCGAGGCTGACGGGCGCCAGTCGAATCGCGGGATCGCCGCAGTATTCGGCCATGCCCCCACCGGCGCCGACCAGCACGACCGGGCCGACCTGCGGGTCGCGGCGAAAGCCGACGATCGCCTCGCCCAGGCCACGCTGCATCGCCTGCACCAGCACCCCGTCGATCCGCGCATGCGGACGGAGCGAGCGCGCACTGGCCAGGATCGCATCGACCGAACGAGCCAGGGCGGCCGCATCCGCAATGTCGAGCAGCACGCCGCCCAGATCGGTTTTGTGTGCGATATCGCGCGACAAGAGCTTCGCCGCGACCGGGAACGGCAGGTCGACCGGGTCGGCGCCGCTTTGTACCACGCACGCAGGCGCGAACGGAATGCCGACGGCAGCAAGCACTTTCGCTGCTTCGTACTCGTTCAACCACCCGCCGCCGGCTGCCCGGATCGCGGCACGCAGGACGCGCGCAAGGGTTTCGGGCACGCTTGCACGCGGCTGCGGCGCATGCCAATCGAGATACGCCTGGATCGCGCTGGCGCACGCTTCGGGCGTACGAAAGGCCGCCACGCCTTGCTCCTCGAGCAACGACAGCGCACGTTCGGCGCGCGGGCCGACGAAAACGGCGAGCGGTTTCCCACCCCGCTTTGCCGCCAGTACGCGCTCGCGGACCGATTCCGGCGAATAAGCCGCGTTGGATCCCTGCACGGCGAGCACCAGATCGCAATGATCCGATGCGATCAGCTGGTCCAGAACGGCGGCATAAGCACCGCCGTCGGCACGGCCCATCGGCAGATCGATCACTCGAGCATCCGTCGTGCGAATACGCCGGGCAGAGAGATTTTCGACCACACGCGCAGGCGGCGGCACGAGCGCGATGCCGGATAGCCCGAGCCGATCTACCACCATCGCGGCCGCGCCGCCGCTCACGGTCACCGCGCCGACGCGGCGGCCGGTGGGCGGCCTATGGCCGAGCACCAGCTGCGCCGTTTCGAACAGGGCCTCGAACACATCCACGCACAGGATGCCGTTCGCATGAAAAAAAGCCTTCGCGACGCGTGCGTCGGCCGCCAGGGTTCCGGTGTGCGTGGCGGCAGCTTCCCGCCCGGCCGCGGATCGGCCCAGCATGAACGCGATTACCGGCTTGTCCGCCTGGAATGCCCGCTGGGCGGCTGCCGCCAGGATATCCGCATCGCGCAGCGCCTCCAGAAAAAGCAGGATGGCGCGGGTATCGCCGTCGTCGACCAGCAGATGCGTCAGCTCGCCGACCGCGAGGTCGCATTCATTGCCGACCGAGATCAGCTTGGAGAAGCCGAGTCCGCGCTCCTGCGCCCGCGTGACGATCGCGCCGAGCATCGAGCCGCTCTGCGATACCACGCTTAAAGCCCCGGGCCGCAAGGTCTCGTGCTCGAAAACGGCGTTGGCGGAGAGCGCGAAGTTGCCGGAGACGTTGATGAGGCCGAGGCAGTTCGGCCCGATCAGGCGCATCCCCGCGGCTCTGGCCACGGCGACGATTGCGTCCTGGCGCCGCCGGCCGCGTGCGCCGGTTTCGCTGAAGCCGGCACTCAGGATGGTCGCGACCTTGACGCCGGCCGCGGCGCAATCCTCGATCGCCTGGGGTACCGCCACGGACGGCAGCATGACGAAGGCGTGATCGGGTGCTTCGGGTACGGCGGTCATCGACCGGTAGGCGCGTTCGCCGGCGATACGATCCCCCGTCGGATGGATCGGGACGATGCTGCCGTTGTAGCCGTGGCGGCGCAGCACCCGTTGCGGGCGGGAGGTCAGCCGGGATGGATCGTCGGATGCACCGACCAGAGCGATTGCGTCGGGGCGAAAGACAACGCTTGCCAGCTGCGCGCGTTGCGCGGCCTCGTCAGTTGAGCTTGATCCCGACATCGCGGGCGACCTTGCCCCACTTGGCTGACTCGGACTCGAGGTACTCGGCCAGTTCCTGCGGCGTGCTGCCGGTTCCGGTCACGCCATCACCCTTGAGCCGCTGCAGGACCGCGGGATCGCGAACGATGCGCACGAGCTCGCTATTGAGCCGTGCGACGACCGGCTGCGGGGTTCCCGCCGGGGCCATCATGCAGTTCCACGAGCTTGCGTCGAAGTTCGAGATGCCGCTTTCGAGGAACGTCGGGACTTGCGGCAGTGCTTCGACCCGCCGCGGGCCAGTCAATGCGACGCCGCGCACTTTCTCGTTCCTGATGTGCGGCACCGAGGCGAGCAGCGTGCCGAACATGACCTGGACCTGGCCGGCAACGAGGTCGGTCAGCGCGGGTGCTGCGCTCTTGTACGGAATGTGCACCATGCTGATCTTGGTGACGGACTTGAAGAGCTCGCCGGCAAGATGACCCGAGCCGCCGATACCCGAGGAGGCATAGTCGAGCGCACCCGGCTTTGCTTTCGCCAGCGCGACGAACTCCTTCACCGAGCGCGCGGGCAGCACCGGAT
>JBOIEI010000623.1:0-4732 GCA_050741055.1 Burkholderiales bacterium
GTGATGACGGTGCCGGGCGGCACCCGGCGCAGACGCATGCCGATCAACGTGAACAGCCCTACATAGGCCCCGGAGGCCCAGGCCGCGATCCACAGCGGGATCGGCACGAGGTACAGAATCAGCACCAATCCGGCGACCAGCAGGATCAGCAATCCGAAACCTCCGGTAAGACCAGTATCGAGCCATGTCATCGTCAGTCCTTTTTTTGAAGGTTTATCGAGCGCCTGACCACAATGCGATTGCCGTCGACCCGCGTGACCTCGATCGGCTCGCCGGCATCGATGAATCCGCCTTCCGAGACCACGTCCACGCGTTCGCCATCGATTTCCGCGATGCCCGCGGGACGAAGCGCAGACGAAGCGCGCCCGCTCCTGCCCTGCCAGCGAAGATCCCCTGCCGGCGTGGACACGTAACCGCTCCCGGTATCGAGCCCGGCTTGCAGCACGAGCTGCCGCCCGAACGGCAGCCGCGGCAGGTAGCGCAGCAGCAGGAGGCTCCCGGCCAACGCAAAGATCAACGCGAACACCACGCGAGCGGCGGTGAGCAGGATGAAGCGTGGTGCGTCGCCCGCACCGAGCATGCTCAATACCAGGCCGCCAATGACCGCGAGGATGCCCAGCACCCCGGCGATGCCGAATCCGGGAATCACGAACGCCTCCAGCGCCAGCAGCAGGATGCCGGCGAGGACCAGCAGCACTTCTTCCCAGCCAACCAGCTGCACCAGCCAGTGTCCCCACAGGAAACACGCGAGGCTCGCGATGCCCAGCGCGCCGGGAATACCGAAGCCCGGCGTGCGAATCTCGACGATGATGCCGATCATGGCGATCGTGATGAGCAGCGAGCTCACCACCGGGTGGGTGAGAAAGCGCACCACGTTCTCCGCCCAGTTGAGCGAGGCATGCCGCAGCTCGGCACCCCCGAGCCCGAGGCTGCGCAGCGCCTCCTCCAGCGTGTCCGCGCGCAGGTCGGCCAGCTTGTGCTCGAGCGCTTCGTCGGTGGTCAGCGTGAGGAGCTTGCCTTTCTCGATGATGCCGGGAATTTCCACGTCCGGGTCCACCATCGCCTCCGCCAGCAGCAACGGACGCTTGCGGCTCTCCGCCGTAGCGCGAAACTCCTTGCGCACGTACGACACCGTCTTCTCGCCGACGGGCTTGGCCGCCTCACCCGGTTGCCCCGCCTGCACCGGCGTGGCGGCACCGATCGTGCTGCCGCCCGCCATCACCAGATCCTCGGCGGCCAGGCTGATCAGCGCGCCCGCCGAGATGGCGCGCTTGTTCACGAATGCGATCGTGCGCACGCGGCTGTTGAGCAAGGCATCGCGAATCTGCACCGCCGCATCGACGCGCCCGCCGAAGGTATTGATCTCGAGCACGACTGCATCGGCCTTGGCTGCGGTTGCCTCGTCGAGCACGCGTTGTACGTAAGGTGCCAGCCCCAGATCGATCGTGCCTTCGATCGGCGCGACATAGACCACTGGCCGCTCCCGCTGCGCAGGCGCGAGTGCCGCGGCGAAGAGCAATCCAAGTGCGAGCAGCAAGCGCATTCGCCACCGTCCTCTCGGGGGTGCGCCAGCGCTACGAGCGAACGAGACTGGCACGGCAACGGTTCAGTGCAATCGAGCGATATTACCCGTTTGCGCGCTACCAAATTCCTTCTTTCCTCGCTCGCGCTACGCGCCGGCATACTGCGCGCGCAGTTTCACCTTGTCGAGCTTGCCGGTGGCGGTGTGCGGCAGCTCGTCCACGACCGCGATGTCGTCCGGCAGCCACCAGCTCGGCACCTTCGCCCGCAGGTGCTCGATGAGGCTCTGGTGTTCGATCTTGCGTCCTTCTTTCGGGACCACGATCAGCAACGGCCGCTCGTCCCATTTCGGATGCGGGATGCCGATCACCGCGGCTTCGGCGACATCGGCATGGCCCACGGCGATATTCTCCAGCGCGATGGAGGAGATCCACTCGCCGCCCGACTTGATTACATCCTTGGCGCGATCGGTGATCTGCATGTAGCCGTTCGCATCGATGGTGGCGATGTCGCCGGTATCGAAGAAACCCTCGCCGTCGAGGACGGACGCATCGCTGCGGAAATAAGCGCGCGCCACCGCGGCGCCTGCAACCTTCAGCCTGCCGAACGTTTTGCCGTCCCAGGGCAGGCGCCGGCCCTCGTCGTCGGTGATTTTCATCTCCACGGTGAAGGGCGCGAAGCCCTGCTTGCACTTGAGATCGATCAGCGCGTCGCCGCGCAGATGGGCAGCCGCGGGCTTGACCGAGCCAATGGTGCCGACCGGGCTCATCTCGGTCATGCCCCAGGCATGGAACACCTCGATCCCTTGCGCCTCGAACGCTTCGATCAGCGAGCGCGGCGCTGCGGCCCCGCCCACCACCAGGCGCTCGAGGCTGGTCAGGCGCCGGTTTTCCTTCTGCATGTACTGCAGCAGCATCGCCCATACGGTCGGCACGCCGGCGGTGCAGGTGACGTGCTCGGCTTCGAGCAGCTGGTAGATCGAGGCGCCGTCGAGCTTTGCCCCGGGCATGACGAGCTTGGCGCCGGTCATCGGCGCGGAGAACGCGATCGACCAGGAATTCGCGTGGAACAACGGCACCACCGGCAGGATGGCCGAGCGCGAGGCGAGGCCCAGCGCGTCCGGCGCGGACATCGCCATCGAATGCAGCACGTTGGAGCGATGCGAATAGAGCACGCCCTTGGGATGGCCCGTGGTTCCGGAGGTATAGCAAAGCCCGGCCGCGGCGCGCTCGTCCACCTCGATCCAGGCGAAGTCGCCGTCGACTTCGCCGATCCAGTCCTCGTAGGCGACCGCGTTGCGCAGCCGGGTGTCCGGCATGTGGGCGCGATCGGTGAGAACGACGTAGCGTTGCACCGTGGCGAGCTTGTCGGCAAGCGCCTCCAGCAGCGGCACGAACGTGAGGTCGGTCATGAGCAACCGATCCTCGGCATGATTCACGATCCAGGCGATCTGCTCGGGAAAGAGCCGAGGGTTCACGGTGTGATAGATCGCCCCGGCGCCCGTGATGCCGTACCAGGCTTCCAGATGACGCGCGCTGTTCCAGGCCAGCGTGGCGACCCGGTCGCCCGGCGCAATGCCCTCGCGCGCCAGTCGCTGTGCGACGCTCAGCGCCCGGGCCCGGATCGCCGCGTAGTCGGTGCGAATGACCGGCCCTTCCACCGAGCGAGTCACCACTTCGCGGCTGCCGTGCTGGCACGCGGCGTAATCGATGATCCGCGAGATGAGCAACGGCCAGTCCTGCATCAATCCGAGCATCGACGCCTCCTTCGCTGCTATCAGCATAGCGCGGAATCCGGTGTATCCGCGGCGTTGTTGCCCCTCGCGATACGGTCGACGCTCAGGTAAGGTATCGATCTTACCGTGACAGGGGAGCCGCATCCGCATGGCCCAATCGAACCAACAGGCATCGGCGCCCGGCTATCCCGGCTTCGTCTGCGAATCGAACGTCATGGTCGCAATGCGAGACGGTGTGCGGCTCGCAACCGACATCTACCGGCCGGCCCGCGCTGGGCGCGCGGTGGCCGAGCCGCTGCCCGTGATTCTCGAACGCACACCCTATGGCAAAGCGCGCGCTTCGCGCTCCGAGCTCGACCGCGGCGAGACCGAAGCCCGGCCGCGCGCGGAAGTCGCCGAATGGTTCGTGCGCCGCGGCTATGTCGTCGTCTATCAGGACTGTCGCGGCCGCTACGATTCCGAGGGCCACTTCGTGAAATACCTGCAGGACGGCGAGGACGGCTACGACACGATCGAATGGATCGCGCGCCAGCCCTGGTGCGACAGGCGTGTGGCGACCATCGGCTTGTCGTATGCGGCGCACACGCAGGTGGCCGCCGCGTGTCTCGCGCCCGAGGCGCTGGCGGCGATGGTGGTCGATTGCGGCGGGTTCTCGAACGCGTATCGCTCGGCCATACGCAACGGCGGCGCCTTCGAGATGAAGCAGGTGACGTGGGCATTCAACCAGGCGCGCGAAAGTCCGCTGGCCCAATCCGACCCGGTGGTGCGCGCAGCATTGGCTCAGGAGGATCTGCGCGACTGGTTCAAAGCGATGCCGTGGAAGCGCGGCCACACGCCGGTGCGGCACGTGCCCGAGTACGAGGACTATCTCTTCGAGCAATGGACGCACGGCGCGTTCGACGACTACTGGCGCCAGCTCGGCATCTACGCCGAGGGTTGGCACGAGCGCTTCGCCGACGTGCCGCAGATCCACATGTCGAGCTGGTACGACGCCTACGTGCCGACCGCGCTCGAAAATTACCTGGGGCTCAAGGCGCGCAAGCGCGGTCCGGTGCGGCTCATCATGGGGCCGTGGACGCACGGCGATCGGAGCCAATCGTGGGCGGGCGAGGTCGATTTCGGGCCGGGCGCGACCATCGACGGCAATCTCGCCGCGCATTGGCGCGAGCTGCGGCTGCGCTGGTTCGATCACTGGCTGAAAGGTCGGGCGAACGGCGTCGAGCGCGAAGCCGCGGTGCGGCTGTTTCTCATGGGCGGCGGATCGGGACGGTGCGATGCGGCCGGACGCATGCAGCACGGCGGCCGCTGGATCGCGGCCGAGGCTTGGCCGCTGCCACAGACCCGCTTCGTGCCTTACTACTTGCACGCCGGCGGTACGCTGGCGGCCGAATTGCCAGCGGCGGATGCCGCGCCGATTGCGTTCGACTACGATCCCGACGATCCGGTGCCGACCATCGGCGGTCCGCTCACTTCAGG
>JBOIEI010000624.1:0-2244 GCA_050741055.1 Burkholderiales bacterium
ACCGACGAGCTCGCCGAGCGGCCGACAGCCTTCATCGCCATCGCGCCGAAGAGCTAGGGCACCAGGCCGACGAGGTCGCATGCACAATGGCGGCAGCGGCAAGACCAGCGGGGAAGACCAGCGGGGAAGACACCATGACGATCGAGCAAGCCAAGACCGCACCCTGGCAGTGGCCCGAAGAAGAATGGCGGCGCCGGGTGGAGCGCGTTCGCGCGGGCCGCTCGCTCAAGCCGCGCCAGTGGCCGGGCGGCGCGCGTTGCGCGGTGGCACTGTCGTTCGACTCGGATCACGACACCACCGATTTGCGCGACGGCGGTGAGTCGATCGGCCGGCTCTCGCAAGGGCAATACGGCTATCGCCAGGGCGTGCCGCGCATACTCGATGTTCTGCGCACGCACGACGTGAAGGCGAGCTTTTTCGTGCCGGCGGTGACGGCCTTGCTGTATCCCGACGAGCAGCAGCGCATCGTCGCCGAGGGGCACGAAATCGCGATCCACGGCTGGATCCACGAGCGCAATTCGGAGCTTCCGCCGCAGGATGAGCGCGAGCTGCAGATGCGCTCGGGCGATACCTTGGAGCGAATCACCGGCGTGCGTCCGGTCGGCATCCGCACTCCGTCGTGGGATTTCACGCCGCCCACGCTTGCGATCACGCGCGAGATGGGGCTACTGTACCACTCCTCGCTCATGGCCGACGTGGATAGCTACGACCTCACGATGGACGGCGAGAACACCGGCGTAGTGGAGCTTCCGGTGGAGTGGGTGCGCGACGACGCCGTCTACTTCAACATGAACCGGTTCGCATCGCTGCGCCCCCACACGCCGCCGAGCGAGGTGTTCGATATCTTCAAGCGCGAGCTCGATGCCGCGTATGCCGAGGGCGGGCTCTTCCAGCTCACCATGCACCCCCACATCAGCGGGCATCGCTCACGCATCTGGATCCTGGAGGAGCTGATCCGGCATGCGAAGGCGTACAAGGACGTGTGGTTCGCAACCCACGCCGACGTGGTGCGCTACGCGAAGAGCGCTGCGTAACCGCGCCGGCGCCGATCGCCTTCAGCCCCGCCGTCCGCGCACTTCCACGTAAGTCGAACTGCCTATTCCCGGCAGGTCGATATCGACCTACGATCCGATCCGCCAAGTCCACGACTTGGAAGTCGGCCACACTCGTTCTCGGGAACCACACACGCAACCGGAGGTGAAGCGCACCCTAGAGTAACCAGCGAGGAGGACGGGCATCATGAAGCGGTTCGGCTTTGTCGTTGCATGGTTTGCATTGGCGTTTGCAGTCGACGGTTCACTGGCCCAATCCGGAGGGGCGGCGAACTATCCGGAACGGCCGCTGCGCTACATCGTTCCGTTCCCGCCGGGCGGCTCCACCGACATCGTGGCTCGCATCGTCGGCGCTCACCTCACCCAAGAGCTCGGCCAGCATGTCGTCATCGACAACCGGACCGGCGCGGCGGGCACCATCGGCGCCGAGATCGCCGCCCGCTCCTCACCCGACGGCTACAATCTTTTCGCCTGCAACATCGCCTCGCTCGCGGTCAGCCCCGCGCTCTACCGCAAGCTCGCCTACGATCCAGTGAACGATTTCATTCCGATCGGGCTCGTAGGCAGCAATCCCAATTCGCTCGTCGTCCATCCTTCGCTGCCGGCCAAGTCGGTGGCGGAATTCATCGCCTTGGCCAAAGCCCGCCCCGGCAAGCTCAATTACGGCTCTGCCGGCGTGGGCACCTCGCCCCAGTTGTCGATGGAGCTCTTCAAGATGAACGCCAAAATCGATGTGGTCCATATCGCCTACAAGGGCGCCGGGCCCGCAGTGGCGGACTTGCTCGGTGGCCATCTGCATGCGATGTTCGCCACCGTACCATCCGTGCTGGGTGGCGTTCGCGCCGGCAAGATCCGCGTGCTCGCTGTCACGTCCAAGAAGCGCGCCCCCGATCTGCCCGACGTGCCGACGCTGGCCGAGTCCGGCATGCCGGACTTCGAAGTCATCTCCTGGCAAGGCTTGTGCACGCAGAAAGGAACGCCGAAATACGCGGTCGAACGGCTGCGTGCGGCGCTGTCCGCGTCGCTGGCGCTGCCCACGGCGCGCAAGCAGCTCGCGGATCAGGGGATACAGACCGACGGGCGCACTGCGGAGCAGTTCGCGACGTTCATCCGCTCCGAGCACGCCAAGTGGGCGAAGGTCGTAAAGGACATCGGCATCGAGCCGAAGTGAGCAGGCTCAGGCGATCAGCCG
>JBOIEI010000625.1:0-7320 GCA_050741055.1 Burkholderiales bacterium
GCACTCCTACCCTTTCCTGCTGCCAAAGACCAGAAGCAATCCACCGACTACGATCGCCCCCACGCTGCCCCACAGCGGGATGTCGACTGCCTGCTTCTCCTTGACGGCCAGCTCTATCGGCCCGAGCTTGAGCTCGTGCGTTTCCTTCGTGAAGCTGAAGCTATTGAACACGACACCCAGGATACCCGCGACGATGAGTAATACGCCAACGATCTTGACCAGCTTCATTTCGTTTCCTCCTTGACCAGCCCGAGCTTCCTGCGAATTTCATCCACGTTCTCGTTCGACGCGCGTTGCCCGGTACACGCGCGGCTGCCGTGCCGCAAGGCATACCGTGACGATAACCCTACTGCCCCGGCGGTCAGACCTCTCGTTTGCAGATCTAGTGGCTCTGGTCGCGATAGTGCGCTCGAAGCTCATGAACGCGGAAATACCTGCCCCAGGTGGAAAACAAGAAATTCCGGTCCAGGTAATTGCGCATTCGCACACCCCTGGCTTGATCCCAATCGCGGCATCCGGGAGTTTGATAGTCGCGGTGAAAGTCCCCCAATACCGGATATTTCGGAGGTAGTGGTTGGCATCCAGCACGCTGCAGATCAGGACCCCTCCAGGTCGGATGATCCGGCGCAACTCGGCGGCCCAGCGGCGGCATAAGTCGACTCTTTCTCTTCGAAACTATGGCGTACAACGAACACGCGAATATCCGCATTCACGTGGGCCTCAATCGGACGAGGCATGACCAACGCCAACAGCCTACATGACAGGACATAGCTTGCCACAACTTGAAGCCATAGGTCGACGCAGACATTGTCCGCGACGCCGAACGACTGGCCGCAGGAACCCTCGGGCGAAGCCCGCTGGTGACTGTCGGCCGCAGCGCGCGGTTGGGCATCAGGTTAACTTGGGACGCTTGCGCGAGCTGCCCAGGCCCGTGCAGTCAAGGAGATCGACCCATTTGCAGCGATCGGAAGGCGATCACTTATTCGGTGCCGTAAACGTGCTCTCGCTGTCTCATCGAGCGACATAGCGTAGGCGGGGGCCGGCCCTTGGCCGCCGAGAAACGGTTGCCAGTAGTCATCGAAGTTCGCAAACGACGTGGTTATGTCGATGGGCTTCACTTCGATTTTGTCGAGGCCGGTGCTGGTGAAGAGCTCTTCGAGTGCCTCCGGGCGGCATAGCGGAAATCGGACGCCTTCATCCAGCTTCACGCTGTCCGGGTCGATCTCGGCCGCTGCATCCCAGAAAAAACGCATAAGCTCCATTCTTCCGGCGTAATCCCAGACGTAGGCGGCGATCGTGCCGCCTTTGCCTGTTACCCGCGTCATCTCAAGGAGCGCCGCGCGCTGGTCCGGTACGAAGTTTAGGACCAGTCCAGAGACCACCACATCGACCGAAACATCATTAAGTGGGATCGCCGTCGCGCTGCCTCGGTGGAGCGCCGCCCGGCCCTCAAGATTCTCCTTCGCGGTCTTGAGAAATCCGTCGGAAGGCTCGACTCCCGCGACCAATGCGGGGGAACATCGGTCCAAAATCGCCGCGCAGAGCGCTCCCGTTCCGCAGCCCACGTCGAGCCACCGTCTGCCGGACGGAATATCGAGCCACGAAAGAAACTTAGGCGCGACTTGGCGGCTCCACCGGCCGACGTACTGCTCGTATGGACTGCCGCGCTCCCACGTGTCGGACACAGGCTTGCCGCCCATGATCACAACCTCCTACGCATCATGCGATGCCCAACGACTGTGTTGAGCAGCCGGGCACCAGCAAGCGAAGCGCCGCTGGTGGACGGTCTGCTCCATCACACGGTCAGCCCTCGCCTTACAGAGAAAGCGCCTGTCGGAGCCCATCATCTACCGAAGCCAATAGACTCGGCGGGATTCGTCCGATCCTCTCCGTGAGAAACGCCTTGTCGACCGTGATGATCTGCATTCACCACCGAAGGCTTTGACAGCCCAGTGCCGCGCACAGGCAACCGCACATTGCCTGGCGCATCTGCCAGCCGGAGATTGGGTGTGATTACCGCCGCGATCACGGTGCTGATGCGGCTGACGTTGAAACTATTGGCTGAAATGATTAGACAAGGCCTTCGATAACCTGGCTCCGACCCTGACGGCTCGGGAAGAGAGGCCACGCATACACGCGATAACAATGATTGACTCCGGATAGACCCGGTAGAACACTGAATAGGGAAATCTTCGCATCGCTGCGCGCCGCGTATCCCGATGAACAACCTGAAAGACTTGCGGACCCTCAGCAATACGCCAGGGTAGCCCTCAGCTCGTCCCGAAACTCGCCACCCAGGCCCGGACGTTGACGTTCGTACCAGACATATGCTTCCGAGACATCGGCCTCGGCCGCTGCGCGAAACAGTACGGCCTTCACGAACGCAAGCGGTCAAGACGATTAAAGTACTTCTTCCGCTGGAATGCCTGCGGGACCTTCACGATCGAGGTCGTTAATCCGACGATCCAGCTCAGCGCGCTGATCATTTCGTGAATGGGATAGCCTCTGGGCTGGAGGAGAGGCTGTCCCAAAGAAGCTCAATAAGCTCGAGCCTTTGAGTAGGGCTCAGTGCCTGAATATCGATCATGACCAACCTCCGTCTCAGGGCTTCAGTTTACTCTTGGTAGGGCGCAGATGTTCCTGAGGGCAACGCCGCACATCACCGGCCGGGGCCGGCGGCGAAGCACGCCGGTGACGGTCCGTGTGCATGCGCATGTTATGCGGCATTGTTGTCCTGCTCCAGTGCATCGTTCTGCTGTTTGGGAGCATCCGTCCACCAATGAAGTTTGATTCGCGCTTGGTCGGCGGACTGATTCCGGTCCTGCACAATGTCGGCCCCGCAGGTGAGCGTCCGCTGCAACGCACGGTTAGCCGCCATGTACACCACCTGCGGGAATAGCCAGTGATCTAGCCGGCGCGGCGTCTTCACTGGGAGGTATGGTGATCGTTCGCTCAGCCGTATGTGAATAGCTGCGACCGTCTGCGTATTTGAACCAGCAATGAAGGATGGCAAAGCTAGCTGCTATCGGAATGCGTGCGATGTACGAATACTTCGCCTTGACGCCGGGATCGATAAAGAAGAACTTGTAACGCTCAGGCAGGAACGAGCCCTCTGCAACAGTTACGGGAAAATTTACTTGGTTCCCCCATCGTGAACTCGTCTGGATTGATGCTCCGCGCTCGATGACGTTGAGATCGAAACGGAACTCGCCGCCGAGCCCCGGTGCACTGCGAAGCCCGATGGACCGGTTGGAGGAGGATCTCCCAGCGGCCAGCGCATTCGACCGGTAAGGAAGTATTCGTCGCGGCAGCGCCCCTATAGTGCGATGGGGGCCGCGCAGGGTACAGAAAAAATGTCCGGACTCGTCCAGGCGCACCCATCCGAGGACATCGCCGCCGCACGCAATGCCGGCGCGCGGGGGCAAACCCCGCTCGCAGGGCAGTACCGAGGTTCTACAGAGCCGTCAAGCGCTCGGGCGGTGCCGCCCGCCCTCGACCTCCTCGGCCGCGGCGATGGCGCGCGCAAGTGCTGCCGCCAAATCCTTGGCCGATTCCAGCGTGAGCTCCACCGCGACCCGCGAGCCGGGACCCAGGGCGGAGCTCATGAAGTCGATGGTGATGGCCTCTTCCAGCAGGGCGTGGTGCGGATGGTCGTACGACACCACGGAATGCGTGAGATCGAACCAGCCGTCCGCGCTCTTGCCCGCACCGTCCGCCGGGACGATCTCGACGATGGAGGTGCACACCGGCTTACTTGGCCAGATTCTTCTCGAAGAACGCCCACACCTTCTTCCAGCCGTCGAGCGCCTGGTCGACCCGGTACATGGGCCGGTCGTAGTAGAAGAAGCCGTGACCCGCGCCGTCGTAGCGGTGGAATTCGTAGTTCTTGCCCTGCTTTTTCAGCTCCGCTTCGTGCAGGTTCACCTGCTCCGGCGTCGGCGACCGGTCTTCGTTGCCGAACAGGCCAAGCAGTGGGCAGGAGAGATTCTTGGTGAATTCGATCGGCGCGGTCGGCTGCTTGGGGTTGAGCTCTTCCTTGCTCATCACCACCCGCCCACCCCACAGCTCGGCGGCCGCGTCGATGCTCTTGGTATGGCAGGCATACAGGAATGTATGCCGTCCGCCCGAACAGGTGCCGATGCAGCCGACCTTGCCGTTGAGCCACGGTTGGACACGCAGCCACTGAACCGCGCCTTCGGTATCGCCGATGACTTGCGCATCGGGCACGCCGCCCTCGGCGCGCACCTTCGCCGCCACGTCGTCCGCCTTGCCTTCGCCGGCACGGTGATACAGATTGTGGCTGATCGCCGCATAGCCATGATGGGCGAAGCGGCGCGTGGTTTCGCGATACCACTCGTCCCACCCGGGCGCGTGGTGGATCAGGACCATGCCGGGGAACGGGCCGGCGCCTAGCGGCCGCGCCACATACGCGGAGATGGACTCACCCTTGTCGCCATTGATGGTGACGGTTTCCGCGATCATGCCTTCGTAGGCCATGGCTATCTCCTCTTTCGGTAACGATGAACGAATGACAACGCGAGCGGCAGGGCAGTGTATCACCGGCCCCGAGCGTCAGCAGCCGGTCGACGGCCGGGGCGTCGCTCCTGCGGGCGGCGTCTGCAGCAACGCGGCGAGCAGGCGTTGCAGCGCCGGCGGCACTGCGCCGAGCATCTTCGCCCAGCGGTCAGCCCCGTTGGGCTCGCGTGCGAACGCGTACTTTCGTCGTACGACTTGCGCCAGCGATGGATGTCGAATATGCCCTGGAGCTTTCGATCCGCCGGCGCCAGAATTGACTCCCGTTGCGCCAATTCATGTCGAATCCGCGCGCTGCCGAACGACTAAGCAAGACTTAGAACGACTTACGACGGACTGCAGACGAATGAATCGCTGGATCGCCTCGCTGCCGCGACCGTACGCCAAGTGGTGCGGCTACCTGCTGCTTCTGCTCGCCCCGGGTTCGTTCGTCGTTTTGCCCGTGATCTGGTTCATTCAGCTTCGCCGGGAAGCGCGGGCGCAGCCTCCTTCAGCGCCACCCCGGAAAGCTTGCGCCGACGCGCTTCGACCATGAGGTGATAGAGCCGGTGCGCGGCCAACGCGTAGGACAAGCCCTCGGGCGGCCGCACGTTGGAGATGCAGTTGCGCTCCGCGTTGCTGCGCCCGGGCACCGGATCGTAGGTGAAGTAGATCCCGAGGCTATCGGGCGAGGAAAGCCCCGGGCGCTCGCCGATCAGCATGGCCGTCATGCGCGCGGGCAACAAGGCGCCGATCTCGTCGCCGATCGCGACACGGCCCTGGCGCACCAGGCATACCGGGCTCACGCGCCATCCCTCGGCAGCCAGCCGGCGCGCCAGTTCCTGCAATAGCGCTACGGCGTGATGTTCGATCGCCAGTGCGGAAAGTCCATCGGCCACGACGAGCGCGCAGTCGTAGGCTGATGCTGGCGGTCCGCGTGTCTCGAGCGAGCGTTTGGACTCCTCGTTCAGGATGCGGCCCAGGTCCGGGCGAGCGATGAACGTGCGCCGGTCGGGGGCCGCACTGTGCAAACGCAGGCTGTCTAAACCCGCGGCGCCCAACTGCTCGGCGAGTGCATCGACGTCGAGGTTGCGCTGCACCGCATCCCGCGCCTGGGCGTGCGCGAGCTGAAAAGCGAGCGAGGGCTTGGTGGGCTGGCTGCCTCCGGCGCGGCCCAATCCGATGCGGGCCGCGGTGAATCGCGTCAGCACCTGCCAGGGGTCGGGATGCGAGCTCGGCCCGGCGGTCGAAAGCGGCTTTGCCATGCCCGCGTTCCTAACCCTGCGCCAAGGCGAGCAGCTTGTGATCGGCCAGTGCGCGCTCGAGCCGCGTGCCGCCGCGGACGATGCCCATCGCATCGAGCCACGCTTCGAACTCGGGCGCGGGCTTGAGCCCGAGGAGCTGGCGCAGGTAGAGCGCGTCGTGAAACGACGTGCTCTGGTAATTGAGCATGATGTCGTCCGCGCCCGGCACGCCCATGATGTAGTTGACGCCTGCCGCACCGAGCAGCGTCAAGAGCACGTCCATATCGCCCTGGTCGGCGTCGGCATGGTTGGTGTAGCAGACGTCCACGCCCATCGGCAGCCCCAGCAGCTTGCCGCAGAAGTGGTCCTCGACGCCGGCGCGAACGATCTCGCGCCCGTCGAGATATTCCGGTCCGATGAAGCCCACGACGCTGTTCACCAGCAGCGGATCGAAGCGGCGCGCGAGCCCGTAGGCGCGGGCTTCGAGCGTCTGCTGGTCCACGCCGTGGTGCGCGTTGGCGGAAAGCGCGCTGCCCTGCCCGGTCTCGAAATACATCACGTTCGAGCCGACGCGCCCGCGCTGCAGCCCGCGCGCCATGTCGTTCGCCTCGGCCAGCATCGCGGCCGACACGCCGAAGCTGCGGTTGGTCGCCTCGGTGCCGCCGATCGACTGGAACACGAGATCCACCGGTGCGCCCTGCGCCATCGCCTGCATCGTGGTCGAGACGTGGGTCAGGATGCACGACTGCGTCGGGATCGCGTACGCCTCGATGATGCCGGCCAGCATATGGTTCAGACGCATCACCTGCGTGAGATTGTCGGTCGCCGGATTGATGCCGATCACCGCATCGCCGCAGCCGTAGAGAAGGCCGTCGACGATCGAAGCCGCGATGCCCTTCTCGTCGTCGGTCGGATGATTGGGCTGCAGGCGCGTGGCAAGCCGCCCGGGAAGTCCCAGCGTATTGCGGAACTTGCCGACCACGCGCGCCTTGGCGGCCACCAGCACGAGATCCTGAATGCGCATGATCTTGCAGACCGCGGCCACCATTTCGGGCGTCAACCCGGGCGCAAGCGCGGCGAGCGTCTCGGTGTCCGTCTCGTAGGCGAGCAGCCAGTCGCGGAAGTCGCCGACCGTGAGATGACAGACCGGCGCGAATGCGCCCGCATCGTGACCGTCGATGATGACGCGCGTGATTTCATCCGCGTCGTAGTCGACCACGACGACGTTGAGAAACTCGCGGAGCGGGAGCTCGGCCAGCGCCATCTGCGCGGCGACCCGCTCTTCGGCACTTTCGGCCGCGATGCCGGCCAGCCGATCACCCGTGCGCGCAGGCGTCGCCTTGGCGAGCAGGGATTTCAGATCGGCGAAGCGATAGACCCGGCTTCCGACCGAATGGGCGTATTCCGGCATGGGGCCTCCCGTCGATAGGGGCTCGACCGCACATTAGCGCAACGAGCCGGGCAAAGCGAGCACGCAAACCGCGGACCAGCTGCAGCTTCGACGTGAGCAGGAAAGTGTGCGCAATCATCGGCCGATGCTTCCGCTTGCGCTGCCGCGGCTGGC
>JBOIEI010000626.1:0-2134 GCA_050741055.1 Burkholderiales bacterium
CCGGCGCTGACCGTCGCATTCGGCGCGCGTCATGACCGATCTCACCGCGCTACTGGGCCAGTTCGGCGTCGGGCTGGTGTTCGCCAACGTGCTGTTGACCCAGCTCGGCGTGCCGCTGCCTGCGATCCCCACCCTGATCATCGCAGGCGCCCTCGCGGCGGGAGGCCATCTGTCGGTGCTGCAGGCCTTGGCGGTCGCCGTCATCGCCACCTCGATCTCGGACTCCGTATGGTACGGCGCCGGCAGGCGCTACGGCCACCGCGTGCTCGCGCTGCTGTGCCGGCTGTCGCTCTCGCCCGCTTCGTGCGTGCGCCAGACCGAGCGCATGTTCCTGCGCTACGGCGTGGGAACGCTGGTCATTGCCAAGTTCGTCCCAGGGCTTGCCACCGTTACTTCGTCGCTGGCGGGCGCCATCCGGCTGCGGCTGATCAAGTTCCTCTTCTTCAATGCGATAGGGGCCGCACTGTGGGCCGGAGGGGCGCTCCTTGCCGGGTGGCTGTTGTCGGACCAGATCGATGCCGCGATCGATTGGGTGGCGGGCATGGGCGGCTACGCGATCGCCCTGCTGGTCGTGCTGCTCGCAGCCTACATCACGATCAAATGGTTCGAGCGCTATCGATTTCTTGCGCAGTTGCGCGCGGCACGCATTGCGGTGAACGAGCTCTATGACATGATCGAGCGCGGCGAGGAGCCGCTGATTCTCGATGTGCGTTCCGCGGCCGCGCTCGGCGTCGATCGCCGACGCATCCCCCGGGCATTGCTGATCGATCCGGATGCGCCCGATGCGGCGCTGGGCGATTTGCCGCGCGATCGCGACATCATCGTATATTGCAGTTGACCGGACGAGGCGAGCGCGGCGCGTGTCGCCCGCATGCTGGCCGACCGAGGCTTCGTCCGGGTTCGTCCGCTGCTCGGCGGCATCGATGCCTGGGCGGACGCCGGTTTCGCGTTGGAGAAGTTCGAGTGAGGGAGAGCGGAGCGTTGTGCGCAAAGCAGCTGATCGGCTGCTTCCCGATTGCCAATAGGAGCCTGACATGATCCTGGAGAAGAACGCCGCCACATCGGTACCGATTCACGACTTGCTGACCCGGCGCTGGAGCCCGCGCGCCTACGATGCTTCTCGCCCGGTGACGCGGGCGCAGCTCGCGTCGCTGTTGGAGGCGGCCCGTTGGGCGCCCTCGTGCAACGGCGTGGAGCCGTGGCGCTATCTCGTCTGGGACCGCACCCGCGACGAGGCGGGATTCCAGCGCGCGTTCGAGTGCCTGAGCGCATCGAACAAGCTTTGGGTGAAGAACGCGCCGCTCCTGATGCTGTCCGTTGCGAGCCCGGATCCGCTGAGCGGCGGCCGGCCGAACCGCTATACCCAGCACGACACCGGCATGGCGAGCATGTGCCTCGCGCTGCAGGCGGTGGCGCTGGGCCTGATCGCGCACCAGATGGCGGGCTACGACGCGGAGAAAGCCCGTGCCGCGTTCGAAATTCCTGCCGACTGCACCCCCATGGCCATGATCGCGGTGGGCTACCAGGCAAGCCCGGACGTGCTCGACGAAGAGACGAAGAAAAAGGAGCTCACGCCGCGCCAACGCAAGCCGCTAGCCGAGCGCTTCTTCGAGAGTGGCTGGGGCAAGCCGGTCAGCATCTGAGGCGCCTGGGATTCGTTCGCGCTTGGCTGGTTGTCGGCCGCGTGCGTGTCACGCCGACCACCGGACGATACGCCCCAAGCGCGCAGGCGGCAGGAAGCGCCTGCAGGCGTGTTCAAGAACTACCTGTAGCTCATCCCTCGGGATGAAGCGTCGGGTCGATGTTGCGGTCATGCGAAGTCGATAAATTTCATTCCGCGTTGATGGGGTTCGATGGATCGACGCGGGTGAACAAACTTATCGACAAGGAGATGGCCATGAAGCGCAACATCACCGTTTCAATCGCGGCCGGTCTGATGCTCGCCGCAACCCTTGCCCAGGCGAACGACGTGCTGGTCGCCGGGGAATTCGCAGCCGAGAATGTGATCGTGGAAACGCGCGGCGCGGCTGCCCCGGGCGGCGGCTCGTTCGAGGATGACGGCTGGGTGAAGAACGAATATCCGTTTCCCGTTCATTACGGACCGATCGACTAATACCGGGGGCATTCCCTCGCA
>JBOIEI010000627.1:0-2061 GCA_050741055.1 Burkholderiales bacterium
TCTGGTAGGGGTGCCGGAAAATTACCGCCTGGGCGGACCGGCGTTTCAGCGGCTGCATCAGGCGCATCCGCGCGTCGAGGTGCGCATCGTCCACGATCAGGCGGAGTTTGCCCGACAGGTCACGCAAGCGGACGCCGTGATCGGCAGCCGTCCCTATCTGAAATTATCTGCGGAGATAGCGAAGCCCGGCGCCCGTCTGCGTTGGGTGCAGACCACCACGGCGGGGGTGGATCAGGCGGTGCCGCCGGACTTGCTCGCGGCCGAGCACGTGACGATCACCTGCATCAAGGGACCACCGGGGCCGCTAATGGCCGAGCATGCGGTGCTGTTGATGCTGGCGCTGTCGCGCAATTTGCCGGTGTATCTGAAAAATCAGCAACTGCATCTCTGGCGGCGCGAAGGGCAGGACTGGTTGCCGCTGCATGGCCAGACCATCGCCATTCTGGGCGTCGGCAGCGGCGGCGGTAATCTTGCTCGCATATGCAAGATCGGTTTCGGCATGACGGTTCTGGGCATGACCCGCACGGCGCGCAAAATTCCGCATCTCGACCGTGCCTTCGGCAAAAGCGGACTGCTCAACGTGCTGCCCGAAGCCGATTTTGTCGTGCTGTGTCTCCCGCATACACCGGAAACGCGGCTCATCATCAATGCAGCCGCGTTTGACGCTATGAAGCCCACGGCCTGTCTGATCAACGTGTCGCGCGGCGCGTTGATCGATGAGGATGCTCTGATCGCGGCGATGCGGGCGGGCAGGATCGCTGGCGCGGGCCTCGACGTGACGACTGTGGACCCTATCCCAAAGGAAAGCCCGTTATGGGACTTGCCTAACACCATCATCACACCGCACATTGCCACCGAGTCGGTGAAAATGAGCGACGCAGTGGTGGATTTCTGGTGCGAAAACCTGCGTCGATTTGCGGAGAGCCAGCCGCTGTTGGGCGTGGTGGACCGGCGGGCTGGCTACTGATTCGTGACTGCCATCTTTCTCAGCTATCGCCGTATCAATACCAGTGGCTACGCGGGACGGCTTGCCGATTCCCTCGAAAAGCACTTCGGCGAGGGCAGCGTGTTCCAGGACGTCGAGGCCATCGCTCCCGGCAGCAACTTCGTACACGCAATCGACGCCGCGATCGCGCGCTGCGAGGTGCTGATAGTACTCATCGGCGACACGTGGCTCACCGAGCGCGGTGCGGGAGGCAGCCCGAGACTCAGCGACCCGAGCGATTTCGTGCGACTGGAAGTAGCGGCCGGACTGCGCTCCGGCATCCGCGTCATACCGGTGCTGGTCAAAGGCGCCAAAATGCCCTCGGAAAGCGCCCTGCCCGACGATCTCAAGCCGCTCGTACGCCTGCAAGGATTAGAGCTGTCCGATACGCGCTGGGAGTATGACGTCGAAGTGCTCGCAAAGGTCATGCGCGCGTGGACCGGAGGACGGCCGCTGCGCAGGCGCTCCTATATGCTCGCCGGCGCAGCCATCGTGCTGGCCGCCAGCGCCGGCGCCGCCGGCTACCTCGTCTATGACCAACCGCTTCAGCTATCCGGGCAATGGATGCTGCCGAATGGCAGCTTCTGGGTCGTGCTGCAAGACGGCCGCCGGCTGACCATAGAGGAAACGCACTACGATTCGAAACAGGTGTGGAAGCGCGGGGCCGGCGCGGTGGATGGACGGCGCGTCGATTTTTTTCTCGAAACGATATACGGCTCGCCCCACCGCTACGAAGGAACGTTGAACGTGGGGTCTGATACGCGCTCCATGAGTGGCGTGGTACGCGAGGCGAACGCCGAACGCGGCGCCGCACTGGCGCTGACGCGGGCGCGCTAACGAGCCCAGATCGTTCTGCGGCTCGTGAGAATGCTCATCCGCCAGGGCGGCATGGGCCGTGCGAGCTGGACGACGAGTGTGCACCTGACGAGTTACGCCTGACACCTGGCCCCTGGCGCCTGACGGTCAGGGAAACATCGCCCAGCCGACGCGATCGGTCTGCGCCTTGAAGAAGTGTCCGTTCGTGCTGGTTACGAATACCGTGGTCAGGTCCGGGCCGCCGAAACAGCAGTTCGTGG
>JBOIEI010000628.1:0-4032 GCA_050741055.1 Burkholderiales bacterium
CACTACGTGCGGCCGTTCGAACCGTTTCGAATCGTCGGCAACGTCTACTACGTCGGGACGTACGACCTCGCGGTTTACCTGATCACCACGCCGCAGGGTCACATCCTGATCAACACCGGGATCAACGATTCCGCGCCGGTGATCAAGGAGAACGTGGAGAAGGTGGGCTTCGAGCTCTCCGATATCAAGCTGCTGCTCGCGACCCACGGACATTGGGACCACGTCGGCGCCTTTGCCGAAATCAAGCGCATGACCGGCGCGCAGATGCTCATGCACGAAGACGACGCCGGCATGCTCGAGAGCGGCGGCAGCGAGGATTACCGCTACCCGCAGGGGCGCGGTGTCGTGTACGAACCGGTGAAGGTCGACCGCCGGCTGCGCGAAGGCGACAAGGTGCGCCTGGGCGACATGGAGCTCACCGTGCTGCACCATCCCGGACATACCCTGGGCTCGACTTCGTTCTCGTTCACCGTGCGCGATTCGGGCCGCGACTACAACGTGCTGCTCGCCAACATGGCCAGCATCAATCCGGGCGTCAGCGTCGGTGGCATGCCCGGATTTACCGACATCACCGCGGCGTACACATCCACGCTGGCGCGCCAGAAGCAGATGCGCCCCGATATCTGGCTCGCGTCGCATGCCGCGCAATTCAACATGCATGCCAAGCACAAGCCCGGCGATCCGTACGATCCGAGCCGCTTCATCGACCCGGACGGGTATTCGGCCAAGGTGTCCAACTACGGAAAACTGTTCCGCGAGGCGCTGGCACGCGAGCGGCAAGCCAAGTCCAACTAGCGGCCCGACTCTTCCAGACCGATCACGCAACAGAAGGCGCGCGGGCGCGAGCATGAAGCGCGTGCGCCTCGTCGCTGCGATTGTCTCGCTCACAGCGCTCGGGTTCGGAATCTGGGCATTCGCATTCGAGCCGGCTTCGCTGGTGGAGCGACGCCAGAAGCTCGCCATTGCGCACTGGAGCGCCGAGCTTGCCGGCCTGAAGGTCGCCGTGCTCGCCGATCTCCACGTCGGCTCGCCGTTCAACGGGCTCGACAAGCTCGGTCGCATCGTCGAGGCGACCAACGTGCTCCAGCCCGATCTCGTCCTCATTCCCGGAGATCTCGTGATCCAGGGCGTGCTGGGCGGAAGCTTCGTGGCGCCGGAACGAGCGGCGGCCGTGCTGGCCCGCTTGAGCGCACCGCTCGGCGTCTGGGCGACACTCGGAAACCACGACTGGTGGCTCGATGCGCCCAGGGTTGCGGCGGCACTGGAACAGCACGGCATTCGCGTGCTGGAAGACAAGGCCGCTCGCATCCACCGAGGGTCTGCACACTTCTGGCTGGTCGGTATCAGCGACTTCTGGGAAGGCCCGCATGACTTGCGCAGGGCTTTCGAAAACGTGACGGATGACGCCTCTGTGCTCGCATTCACGCACAATCCCGACGTCTTTCCGGAGATCCGCCAGCGCTTCAGCCTGCTCATCGCCGGGCACACGCACGGGGGCCAGGTGTACCTCCCGTTCGCAGGCCGCCCCATCGTGCCCTCGAAGTACGGACAGCGATTCGCGCATGGCCACGTGGTGGAAGGCGGTCGCCATCTTTACGTGAGCCCCGGCCTCGGAACGAGCATTCTGCCGGTACGCTTCAGGGTGCCACCGGAAGTGACGCTGCTCGAGCTCCATCCGGCGCAAAACGGCAAAGGCGTCGCCACCGATGCGCGCAAATAATCATGCCTCGGCGAGCTCGATCCAAACGGGTGCATGATCGCTCGCCTTCTCCCAGCCGCGCACCTCGCGATCGACATCCGCGGCGACCAGGCGGCCCGCCACCGACGCGCTGAGCAGGAAGTGATCGATGCGCAAGCCAGCGTTTCTCTGCCAAGCGTTGCGGAAGTAATCCCAGAAGGTGTAGATGCGCTCGTCGGGATGGAGCTTGCGCAGCGCATCGGTCCAGCCCTGGCCCACCAGGCGATGAAACGCATCGCGCGTTTCGGGGCGAAAGAGCGCATCGTTGACCCAGCGCTCGGGCTTGTACACGTCGAGCTCGGTCGGCATCACGTTGAAGTCGCCCGCCAAAATCATCGGTGCACCGGTTGCGTGCAAGGCGGAAGCGTAGGCGATCAGCCGCTCGAACCAGCGCAGCTTGTAGTCGAACTTCGGTCCCGGCGCCGGATTGCCGTTCGGGAGGTAGATGCAGGCGATCGCGATGCCCTCGATGGCCGCTTCGATGTAACGGCTATGAATGTCTTCCGTATCGCCCGGCAATCCGCGCCGGGTCTCCACCGGCTGCGAGCCGCGCGCGAGGATGGCGACGCCGATCCAGCTCTTCTGCCCGTGCCAGATCGCGCCATAGCCCGCCGCCTCGATGGCCGCCAGCGGGAACTTCTCCTGCGGCGCCTTGAGCTCCTGCAGGCAGGCCACGTCGGGCCGGGACTCATCGAGCCAGCGCAGCAGGTTGGGCAGGCGGCTGCCGATGCCGTTGACGTTGAAGGTGGCGATTTTCATCGGGCGAGAGCTTTCTCCGAGGATGGACGCACGGCATCTCGCCGGCGGGTGCGCTATTCTGCCATTGCCTCGTGCCTCGAATCGTGGGAGCGCCATGACCTATCAGACGACGTTCGATGTGCGCACAGGCGGCCGCGGCATGATCGATATCACCTCCCAAGTGGCAAGCGCCGTGGATGCAAGCAACACGGGTTGCGGCATCGCGCACGTGTTCGTGCGGCATACGAGCTGCTCGGTGCTCATCACCGAGAACGCGGACGCGTCGGTGCGTCGCGACCTGGAGCTGCTGGCCCGGCGCTGGGCCCCCGACGGCGATCCGGCATACCGGCACGCTACCGAGGGCGACGACGATATGGCCGCCCATGCGCGCAGCCTCCTGGCCGGCGTCTCGGTCAGCATTCCGCTCGCCGAAGGCAAGCTGCTATTGGGGACCTGGCAAGGCGTTTATCTGTGGGAGCACCGGACACATCCGCACACGCGCACGGTGTGCGTCACGGTGGTCGGCTGAGCCCGCCGATCCGCGTACGGAGCCCGCACATTGCATGGCGCGCAGCGCAGGCGGTAGGCTGCTCCCGGCAGTCGAAGCACGCGAAACGAAGGACCCGACCGAGCTTTCGGTTCGCACCACCGTACCCTGGCCTTCACACACTCCTCGGCAACGCCCGCTCGGCTCAATAGCTTGACGTTGACATACCAGGCGCCGCCGGATTAACGTGCGCCGCTGGGCAATCCAGTCCAAACCTCTGGAGGAGGAGGCATCATGGTTATCGCCCGATTCGGTTTTTCCCGGCCCTTGCTCGCCGCCGCCATCGCAACCCTTGCGCTCACCGCAACCGGAACCGCGCCTTCGCATGCCGCGGATCTCGTCTTCAGCTCGGGCCCCACCGGCGGCAGCTGGATTCCGATGGCCGCAGCCACCGCCCAGGTGGTGAAGAAGCGCTTCCCCGAAGTCAATCTGCAGGTCGAGCCGGGGGCCGCGCTCGTCAACATGGAAAAGATCCGCACCGACAAGGCCGACCTCGGCTGGTCGATGACCACGGTGCTGTCCGACGCCCGCAACGGCTCCGGCGCGTTCAAGGGCAAGCAGACCGACAAGCCGCTTTACGTCGCGAACTACTATCCGAACGTCTGGCAGCTGATCGTGCCCGCCGACAGCGAGATCAAGAGCGTCAAGGATTTGCGCGGCAAGGCGGTCGCACTGCCCGCGCGGGGCAACACGAGCCTTGCCGATGGTTGGGAGCTGCTACTCAAAGTGAACGGAATGAGCTTGAACGACCTCGGCACCAAGAGCTACGGGCCGGTGTCGTCGAACGGCGAGGCGATGCGAAACCGTCAGGCGGTCGCGGCCGGCTGGTTCACCGTGGTGCCCGCCTCGTTCGTGCTCGACGTCGGCTCGTCGATGAAGCTGCGCATGATCTCGGTGTCGGACGAGGAGCTGGCGAGCCTGCGCAAGCTCAACCCCGGGTTCGCGCGCTATGTCGTGAAATCGGGCACCTACGCCGAGCAGGGCATCCCGGGTGAAGTCACCACCTTCC
>JBOIEI010000629.1:0-12349 GCA_050741055.1 Burkholderiales bacterium
GAGGCCACCGATGCGGATTGTATCAGGCCTCGACTTGCACGAGATCGAGCACCTGCCCGATCGAGGTGGCCCGATCGATCTCCCACAGGGCGTGCAGCAGCGCATCGCGCCTGGCCGGTGAGAGCACGCGCTCGGCCTGGGCGGCGAACTTGGCGTCGATCTCCGAGTCTGTCATCGGGTTCCTGGCGTGCCCGCGCGGATAGGATGCGATCTCGCTCAGGCGTTCGCCGCCGCGGGTGTCGATTTCGATCTCGGTCGTGAGCTCGGCAGGAAAGCGCTGCGTGAGCTCGGCGCTCTCGGAGATTGCAATTTTCTGCATCAACGCGCGCGTGGCCGGGTCATGCATCCTGGCCTCGTCGAAACTGTCCGCCCGGATCGCGCCGTCCATGAGCGCCAGCGCGAGCAGGTAGGGCAGGCTGTGATCCGCCGTCTCGCGCGTTCGCGGATCCCACTTCTCGGGCTCCGATCCGATCTCGCTGTAGGCGATATGGTAGGTCTGGACGCGGATCGCCGCGATGTCCTCGACGCGCACGCGCTGGCGCAGCTTCAGCGCCATCCACAGCGGCGCCTGCGAATGGTATTCGGATGGAAAGAACTTCATGTTGGTGCGCTCGATGCCGAATTGCTCGCCGCCAAGCGTGCCGAGCTGAAACTTTCCGGTCACCAGCTCCCACACGCCGTTGAAGCCCTCGAAGGCCGCAGTCGGGCCGGTCATGCCTTCCTTGGCGAGCAAGGCGGCGAACACACCCGAGCGCGCGGCCGCCGCGGTGGCGCAGCCTTTCCACATCGCCAGCTCCCCGGCGCGCGTCTGGCGGGTGGGAACGCTGCTTGTAATGGCAATGGCGAGCGCGTCGCCCATCTGCTCGGTGGAAAGGCCCAACAGCAGCCCGGCGCCGACGGCTACGCCGAGCACGACGAAGACACCCTGGTCCCAGCCGCGCGCACGCAACGGCACCTGGTCGGCGAGTGCGGCGAACACCTCGTAGGCCGCGACGATGGCCAGCAGCGTGCGCTTGCCTCCAGCATGGCAGGCATCGGCGACGGCCAGACAGGCCGCCATCATGTCGCTCGGATGACCCGAGCCGACCGAAACGTAGGTGTCGTTGTAGTCGAGATAGCGCAGCGCCACGGTATTGGCGAACGCTGCCATCTCCATCGAGGTCGTCGCACCCGAGCCGAGCACTCGGGCCGGCGGCGTGCCGCTGGCAGCTAGTGCGAGGCGCCGCGCGATCGTTGCGGGTTCGGCGTCGTATCCGCCGAGCAGGCAGGCGATCGAGTCGACCAGGTGGCGTTTCGCGGCGCGTACCGTATTGGCAGGAAGCGCGTCGTAGCGCAGGCCGGTCACGAAGCCTGCGAGTGCGCGGGTGGTGGCGTCCATGGACGATCCTTTCGCAAGGTTGCCAGCGGCAAGAGCACTGCTTCCATCGCCAGCTTCTTGTGGCGCCAGCGTGATCGGCGATGCACCGAAGCAAGGCAAGAGGATGACGACAGGGAACACTACAGCCTCGCGCGACCCCCTGGAATCGGTCCACTTGGTGGAAGTGCGGGCGACTCACGCTGTGGCAGCTGTCGATTGTAACCGGGCCGGGCCGAAGCGGCGGTGCTTGCGATCCGGCATGCCGAGCATGCATAGTTCGCTAGTGTCCTGAGTCCGAGGTTCGTCGCAGAGATCGCGAACGTCTGCCCTCAGGACACTACCGTCGGCCAAGGAGGATCGACATGCGAGCTCGAACTGGCGAAATCTGGCGCCTTGCGGCGGCCATGATGGCGATCGCACTTGCTGCGCCGGCGTGCGCGGCCGAGACGCCGAGCGAAGACAACGTGCGCGTTCAGAGCGTGGAGGTGGTGGCGAGCGCGCTCGGTGCGGTGGTTCTGCTCAAGGTCGACAACAAGGCGATTCCGGTGTTCGTCGATCAGACGGTTGCGGCGTCGATCGACGCCGCGCTCACGCGCCGCAAGCTGCCGCGCCCCCTCTCGCACGACCTGATGCGCAGCATATTGGAATCCTACGGCGGCAAGGTTACGCAGGTGGTGGTGACGCTGCGCGAATCGACCTTCTATGGCGCGCTCAGCATCGATCTCGGCGGTGAAGCCAAGGTCTTCGATGCCCGCTCCTCGGATGCGATCGCGCTCGCGATCCATTTTTCCGCGCCCATACTCGTCGGCCGCTCGCTGCTCGAAAGCGCCGGGCGCGAGCTGGGCGATCCGCCGGGCTCGCAGCGCCTGTAACCGATCCAACTCAGTCGTCCGTTCAACCGTTCACGGGAGATCCGCCATGAAGATCAAAGCTGCAAACGGTGTCGCACGCATTCTGAAGGCCGAGGGCGTGCCCTGGGTGAGCTGCTATCCGACCAGTCACGTGAACAATGCGCTGGGCGAAGAGGGCGTGCGCATCCTGATGATGGGCGAGGAGCGCTTCGCGGTCGGCGTCGCGGACGCCTTTTCGCGCGTGACCTGCGGCCAGCAGATCGGCGTATGCACGGTCATGGCGAGCCTCAATGCCGCCGGTATCCAGATGGCCTACGGTGCGATCGCCCAGGCGTGGGAGGATTCGTCTCCGCTACTCGTGATTGCCGAGGGCCTGAGTCAGGGCGCGAGCCGACACACGCATTACGACATGGCGGAGGCGTTCCGCCCGGTCACCAAGTGGGTGGGAAAGATCGATCGCGCCGAGCTGGTGCCGGACTACATGCGCCGCGCCTTCACCCATCTGCGCTCCGGCCGCCCCGGCCCGGTGCTGCTGCTCGTGCCGCGTGATCTGGGCGAGTACGACGAGGAGCGCTATCCCTATGTGCCGGTGAAGGGTTGGCGCAGCGCACCCGATCCGGACGACGTAGCGGCCGCGGTGACGGCGCTGCGCGCGGCCAAGCGGCCGCTGCTCTACGCCGGTGAGGGCGTCTATTACGCGGGTGCGACCGAGGAGCTGCGCCAATTCGCCGAGCTGGCGTCGCTGCCCGTGCTCACGACGCTGAAAGCCAAGGGCGCATTCCCGGAGAATCATCCACTCGCGCTCGGCGTGCGCGGCTCGCTCGCTGCGCATTTTCTGCAGGCTGCCGACCTGGTGTTCTCGATTGGCTCGAGCCTTTTCCCCAATCGCTTCAGCCATGCGATTCCGGAACCGCAGGCGAAAACCATCGTGCAGTGCACCGTGGACACGCTCGACATCAATCGCAGCTACGAGACGCGGCATGCGGTGATCGGCGATGCCCAACTCACGCTGAAAGCACTGATCGCCGAATACACGAAGCAGGCGGGCGGCGCCCGCAAGGATGCGGCGCTGCTGGAGGAGATCACGGCCAGGCGGCAGGAATTCCAGGCGCAGTTCCGTCCCTGGCTTGAATCGGACGACAAGCCGATCAATCCCTACCGCGTGATCGGCGACCTCATGAAGGTGCTCGATCCAAGAGCATCGTTCGTGACCGCCGATTCGGGCAATACGCGCGATCAGACCAGCACGGTGTACGAAGCGCAGATTCCCCGCGGCCACCTCGGCTGGGGCAACGTGTCCACGCTCGGCTTCAGCCTGGCCGCAGCGATCGCGGCCAAGCTCGCGTATCCGCAGCGCCAGTGCGTCAACATCACCGGCGATGCCGGCGTGTGCTACATGATGGGCAACTTCGAGGCGGTGGCGCGCTATGGCATCGGCATCACGACCGTGCACATCAACAACGGCGGCTATTCGGGTTATGGCCCCGGGTTCTGGGGCAAAGGCCACGACCCGTACACCTGGAAAGTGTCCGACCACGGCTCGGCGTGCATGGCTTCGATGGCGCGTTCACTCGGTTTTCACGCCGAGGACGTGACCGAGCCGGCGGAGATCGTTCCGGCGCTCGAGCGCGCTTTCGCGGAAAACGCCAAGGGCCGGCCTGCGCTGCTGGAATTCATTTGCTCGCATCATCCGATCCACGGCGGCTGGATGGGACGCGAGTGAAGGAGTGAAGGAGTGAAGGAGTGAAGGAGTGAAGGAGTGAGGGCACGCGCAGCGGCGGGACCCTTCACTCTTCACGTTTCACTCTTCACTCACTTGCCAAACGATTCCACCTTCAATGACGGATTACCTATCTCGTCCAGCCGGTTGTCGTCGGCCATCACCTGCACGAACACTTCCAGCGCTTGCAGCATGGGCGGCATGCCGAAGTTGGCGCAGGTGAGAAACACGACCTCGAGCACCTCGCGCGGATGGGCGCCCTGACGCAGCGCTCCGCGCATGTGTCCGCGCGCGTTGGTCTCTTCGCCGACGGCAAGGCAATCGCCCACCATGCACAGCAGCCGCGTCTTGTCGTCGATCATGAAGCGCGCATACATGCCGCCGTAGCAGAACTTCACCCACAGATCGGCCATGTCGGAGTCGATTGCGTCCAGCCATGACAGGATATTGAGGTGATGGCGCGGCCGCATGACGAGCCCGCGGCTGACTGCATGCCAGCCATGCTTCCCGATCAGCTCGGCGGCACGCGGATCGGCGGCATCGTCGGGGTGCCACTTCTTGCGCTCTTCCTCGTACGAGCGGGTGCCATCGTGGCCGTCGAGCGGCAGTTGGCTGCGACGTAACTCGTCCAGCAGGCCCGCGCTCTCCGCCACCCGGTGCAGCACCTCGATCGCGGGATCGACCACGGTATGGCCGCCGTAGACGACGCACTGGAGGACGATTTCGGCGATCTCGCGCACCGGCACCTTGGCAGCGAGCGCGGCGTGAATGCAATCCTCCAGCGCGCCGTGGCTTTTCGCCATCGTGTACTGGCCGATCAACACCAGTAAGCGCGTGCGGGTATCGAGCGCGGGGCGGCGACCGAGACCCTTGATCGCGAAGTCCAGCCACAGCCGGGTGAAATGCTGGTCGATGTCGTCGCGCTGCGCGACGCGCCGCTCGAACGACTTCGGCTGCAGGGCGTTGCCGGCTTCGAACGCGTCGGCGCCGTATTTGGAGCGCAGAGTCATTGGGGGCTCACTTTCTCATCGACGCGATCGACGTAACGAGGCTTCCATCGGCATTCTTCAGCGCGCGCGTTGCGGCATGCGTATTGCCGAAGGTCGGGATGTAGGCCGAATGCTTGCCGGCGCCGCCGATCACGACCACGATGAAGTCCTCGGCGCGCTCAACCATCGACACCAGCGTGTCGGGATCGGCATCACCGTACCGGTGCGCGAGCTTCATGCGAAAGCGCCGCTCGATGTTCTCCTTCGAGAACTTGTGCATCGGCACGCGCCCGTGCTCGAACAGGAATTCCTTCACCGCCTGCTTCGAATAGCCGTCGCCGGCAATCGTCGCCGCGTGCTCGGGGCTCAACAGAACCACGGGTTCTGACGCGTAGTAGGTATTGTTCTGTCCCGTGTTGGCGACGGTGCCCGCTATCGTGGTCAGAAGCCCGGCGGCGGTATAGCTCTCGTGGTCGTTGACATTGTGCGGCGGCTCGGCGGCGACGACTGTCACGGTGGTGGCTTCGAGCGGAAAACCGCGCTCGACATGCAGCGGCTGCCAGGGATTGCCCGCTTCGTTCTCGGCGGCACAGTAGGTGAACTTGGTCGGATCGCCGTAGGTCGACATGTCGCCGATTCCCGGGATCGCGCCGCCGATGTTCACCAGCGATAGCCGCACCGCGCGGCCGATGGTCGCGTTGGCGCGATTGCCCGCACCCAGCGCGCTGTGCCCGGAATTCATGCCGAGCTCCTGCGCGCCCGGCCCGTTGACGATGACGAGCGGCGCGCACGGATGCGTGGTCGCCTGGATGCCATAGAGGTTGAACGGCTCCTCGGCCATCGCTTCGATGGCGAGCACCACCAACGGAAAATACTCCGGGCGGCAACCTGCCATGACGGCGTTGGCGGCCAGGCGCAGTGGGGTCGCGGCGCCGAAACGCGGCGCCAGCATGGCGATCGGTCGATCCCAGGGCCGATCGCAGTAGGCGAGCATGCGCTCGACGCGTTCGGTCGTGGGCAGCACCACGGGCAGGCCATCGCTCCAGCCGTGCTGCATGCAATATTCGAATGCGGCCTCGGAATCATCCTCGGCCTCGAAGCCGGCGCCGGGCTCGACCAGCAGCTTGTCGATGGCGCTCATTTGAGCATCTCCGCCAGTAGCTTCTCGACAACCCTCATTTCAGCATCTCCGCCAGGAGTTTCTCCAGCTGCGGCCAGGCGACGTGGCCGCGGCCTTCCACCTGCTCGACGCTGATGCCGCCTAGCGGGTGCGGGATCATGATGATGGGCAGGTCGGGCACGCCGAACGTCTTCGCCTGCGCCTGCGCGAGCTTGAGAAACGGCTCGGTGCAGATGACCGCAGTGCGCAGCCCACGCTTCCGAAGTGTCGCCATGTCGTGGACACTCCACGACGTGCACGACCCTCAATCGGCCATCGCGCTCAAGACGAAGTCCGCCTCGCGCGCGAGATCCTCCACGATTTCGGCCGCGGCGGGCCGCGAAGCTGCCGGCTTGCGGCGCTTCACGGTCGCGCTGATCGGAAGCGAATCGGCGGCGGCGTCGAGCAGGAACTGCAGCAGGTGATCCGCGTTCGCCTTGCTGTTGTCCAGGATGCCGATCCGGATGCCGGCGCCCTCGGCGCGCTTTCCAGCGGCGACGGTCGCGGCAGCGGCGATCGGGGCTTCTGGCGATACGCAACGTTTCAGTGTCATGTCGTGTCTCCTCATTTCCAATCTTTTCGAGCAGGCGGATGCAGCGATTGTAAACGTGACCGTTGGTCTGCACCGCAGCGCGCGCTCATTGCGTTTTGGTGCCCGGCGGCAACTCGACGTTGCGGCGTACTTCCAGCTTGGGCGACTCGATGGTGATCTCTTTCGGTTTCGCCACCATGATGCTCAATTCGTAGTTGCCGGCTTGTGGAACCGTGACGATCAGCATGGTGTGGGCGAAGTCGCCGCCTTGCGGCATCTGATTGGTGCCGGGATTGTTGATGTTGAAGCTGCCGGTCGCAATCGGAGCGCCGTCGAGCGAAAGCGTGGCACGGTAACTGTTCCAGCGGTCCATTTCCGCGTCCAATGCCACCGTGCTGCCGCGCAGATTGAAAGCGATCGGATTCATGTCCGGGTTCAGATCGAGCCGCACCGGCGCAAAGCTGGCGTCGTCGCCCTGCGTCAAGGTGTGAACGGATTCGCGCGAACCGGTGAACAGGCCCTCGCAGCCGCCGAGCAGCAAAACGAGAGCCGCGCAAGCGAGCCGCGCGCCGGTCGAGCCGCGGTTGCGGTTGTGGCTGGTAGAGCCCCGCAGCGCGAGCGCGGAAAATGTCGGACTCAGGACGCTAAGCATGCTCGAACTCCGTATCGTATGCGGGCGCGATCTCGCGCGCGAACCGGCGCAAGCTCTCGCGCGAGGCGCCGCCCATGTTGGCCAGGATGTAGCTCGCTCCGGCCGCGCGCAGCGCCTCGAGCTGAGCGGCGATCTCGTTCGGGCTGCCGTAGAGCGCGGCCGCTTCGTTGCCGCCCGGCGCATCGGCGTACGCGAGCACATGCGAGCCGCGCTGCTGCCCCGGTGCACGTGCGACCTCGATGGTGCGTCGACGCATGCGTGCATTACGCTCGAGCGCCGCAGCCTTGTCGGCCGCATCGCGCGCCACGTAGACATCGCGCGCCACCGCGACGCTCATCGGGTCGAAGCTTCGGCCTTGCGCCTGCACCTCGGCCTTGAAAAGGGCGATCCGCTCGCCGATCAAGTCGATGCCGGCGAACTGATCGAGCAGCAGATTGAATCCGCGTTGCGCGACCTTGCGGATCGACTCGGCGCTGCCGGCCGCCATCCAGATCGGCGGGTGCGGTAGCTGTGCCGGCGGCGGCTCGACGACGATGGCCCGGAAGCGCCAGAAGCGGCCGGCATGCGAGAACGGCGCGGTCGCGCTCCAGGCGCGCAGCAGCACGTCCAGACATTCGTCGAAGCGCGCATCGGCCTCTTCGGCCGGGATCGCGAAACCGAGGAACTCGTTGTGACGATAACCTTTGCCGATGCCCAGATCGAGCCGCCCGCCCGAAAGCAGGTCGAGCGTTGCGGTCTGTTCCGCCAGCAGGACCGGGTTGTGCCACGGCAGCACCATCACGGCTGTGCCGACACGCAACCGCCGCGTGCGCGCAGCGAGCCAGGTGAGCAGATTCAGCGTCGCCGAAACCTGCGTCCAGCCGCTGAAGTGGTGCTCGACCACGAACGAACTATGGTAGCCGAGCGCGTCGGCTTCCACGGCAAATTCGATGTAGTCGTGAAAGCCCTGGCCCATCGTTGCGCCCGGTCGGGACGCGGCAGCCTGGGCGCCGCCGAACATTCCGAAGCGCATGCTGTTTGCTGCCGGGCGGAGCATCATGGGCACATGATCCCCGGATCGGCACAGCATGGGCTCACCATGGAGCGTACCGACGCGTCCGCGGCGTCGGCACGCGCTGGAGCGTGGATCACACCTTGGGCGCGGGGTGGATGTTGTCCACCCAGTGCACTTCCTCCGGTTTTTCCACCACCGGTATGTCGAGGTTGACCACCACCGGCTCCTGGCCGCTGCGGACCAGCACGCATGAGAGCGGCTCGTCGTCGTTGGCGTTGATCTCCTGATGCGGCACGTAGGGCGGGACATAGATGAAATCGCCTGGACCGGCCTCGGCCATGAATTCGAGATTGTCGCCCCAGCGCATGCGGGCCTTGCCGCTGACGACATAGATCACGCTTTCGACCGGCCCGTGATGATGCGCTCCGGTCTTCGCCTTGGGATGGATCACCACGGTGCCCGCCCAGAGCTTCTCGGCGCCGGTGCGGGCATGGGTGATCGCGGCGGCGCGGTTCATGCCGGGCGTTTGTGCGGTATTGATGTCGAGCTCGTTGCCGTGCACCACCCGCACGCCGTGATACTTCCAGTTCGATACGGACGATTCAGCCATGTGCGTTCTCCCGAACCTGCAACGGCGATGATACAACGTGCAACGGTGGCACGGCGCTTGCGGACCGGCCTGGAATCGATGAGTGCGGCAGCCGCCCCAGGCCTTTCATTTGCGTATGACGGGTCGAACAACCCTGGAGAATTCCATGCGTACGACATTGACCGTCGGTTTACTGATTCTGGCGGCGCTCGGCAGCGGATGCGCCACGTGGGATGAAATGGATGGTTCGGAGCGCGGCTTGGCCGTGGGCGCTACCGGCGGCGCCGTGGTGGGCGGCATTGTGGGCGGGCCTATCGGAGCCGCCATCGGTGCCGGCGCAGGCGGCTATGCCGGCCAACATGAAGGATCGCGCTGAAGGCGCGACGACGTCGGCATCGGCATCTCGCGCAGGCGCGGCAGCGTGGCCCTGCGAGTGGACCTGACCGGATACCGCCTTCGCCCAGGTTATCCAGTAGCAACGCGATCGCGCCGGTGACATTCCCTCGCAGCTTGGCTTGCGCGGGCGCGGATGCTTCCGTCATGCGGCTCCGCTAGCTCGGAGACCTGGCTCCGCTAGCTCGGATGCTTCATCGGCACACGGGCGGCCTGGTGGAGTATCCGGGCTTAGGTGCGCCGCGTGCCGGCGCTCGCGCCCCCGGCCTGCTGCAGCGCCTTGTACAACAGGTCCAGCGCAGCCGAGGCGAAGCTCCACATGTTGAGCTCGCGGTTGGCCGTGCGCGTTTCGATCATGGCCGAGAGCTCGATCGGCCCGGCCACCGCGATGCAGGCGTGGCCGGCGTCGTAGCCATAGCGATTGCCGGTGGGTCCGGTGGCGCCGGTCTCGCCGATCGCCCAGGTGGTTGCGAGCCTGTCGCGCGCGCAGCGGGCCAAAACGAGCGCGTACGCCTCGCTGCTCGGCGCGACGCCGGAGAAAGGATCGCCGGCCTGCTCCAGGAAGGCCTTGCGCGACTCGCGCGTGTAGGTGACGACCCCGCCGCGAAAGTACGCCGATGCGCCGGGCAGTGAAAGCAGTGCGGCACTGATGATGCCGCCCGCCGACGATTCGGCGACTGTAATCGTTTCCCCGCGCAGCTTGAGCAATTCGCCGGCCTGGCGGCCGAGTAGCGACAACTGGTTCATTGCAATCTCCTCCTATTCATATTTCACTCTGACCATATACTTCCTTCATCCCGCGCACGGTCAGTTGCGGATAGGGTATCTCGATGCCGGCCTCGCCGAAGGCCTTCTTGAGCCGGCGCAGATATTCCCGGCGCACGCTCCACTGCTCCAGCGGCACCACTTTGAGGCGCCCGCGCAGCATGACCGCCGATTCGGCCAGACCCTCGACTCCGGCGATCTCCAGGTCGTCCATGATCTTCGGCGCGAAGGCGGGATCAGCGCGCAATCCGGCCGCCACTGTGCGCATGATGTCGAACGCCGTATCGACATCGTCGCCATAACCTATTCGCACATCGATCACCGCATGGGCGAAGCTGCGGCTCATGTTGGTTACCGTGCTGATGAGGCTGTTCGGGATGAAATGGACGCTGCCCTCGTAGTCGCGCAGGCGTACGAACCGCAGCGTCACTTCCTCGACCAGTCCGGATTTATCCGCGATCTGCACCACATCGCCCTGGCGGATCTGGTTCTCGAGCAGGATGAAGAAGCCGGTGAAGTAGTCCTTCACCAGGCTTTGCGCGCCGAACCCTATGGCGATTCCGACCACGCCGGCCGCGCCGAGTATCGGCGCCACCGACACGCCGACCTCCGACAGGATCAGCATGCCGGTGATCAGCAGCAGCGCGACGTTGGCCGTGTAGCGGAACACCTGGCCGAGCGTTTCGGCGCGCTTGACGGCCTCGGCGTCGGCCAGGCGCAACGTGACGCGGTTGCGAAACACCCGGATGGCGTGCCGCAGGAGCGCGCTCACGATCCACGCCGCTGCCAGGATCAAGGCGATCCGTATGGCCGTCAGCGCCGCCGGATCCAGGTGCTGAAAGGTGAGCGCGAATTCCTTCATTGCGGGTCGTTGTTATCGTGCCTTCGGGTCGTAGTGCAGGATGGCCCCTGGAAAGTAATGGAAGACGCGCCCGAGGTCGAGCCGTCCGTCGGTGGTCTGGAAACGCGCTCCGGTGATGAGGTCGGTCAGCTCGGCGCCCGCGGGCAGCATGCTGGCATCCACCACCGTGTCCTGCCACAGCGCTGCGCCAACCGGCGCGCTGCCGACATCGACGCCGAGTGAAGCGAACATGCGCGCGCAAGCGACCAGGATTCCGCTCTCGCCGTGGCGGCGTGCATAGGCAAGCGCATGCTGTTCGCGCGCGCCGGTCAGCTTGACCGGAAGGTAATCGCCGTGGATGAAAAGCTCGGGCGAGCTGCGCCGCAGGCCGAGCGAGCGCAGCACGACCCACATCTTCGCGCGCCCGTCCCAGGCGGACTCGACCAGCGCGCGCACGGCCTCGCCCAATTTTTCGCCCGCTCTAGCGCTCACTTGCTCTAGCGCCGCCAGCATGCGCAGCCGATGCTCGTAGTCGACCGGGCGGCGATTGTCGGGATCGACCAGGCTATAGTCGAGCGTCTCGTTGCCCTGGAAGATGTCCGGCACCCCGGGGGAGGTGAGCTTGATGACCGCCATCGACAGGCTGTTGAGCGCCCCGTACCACGCGAACGCCCGGGCCTGCGCCGCCAGGTCGTCGAGAAAAAGGTTGCCCGTGCTGCGCCCGAGCAGCCCGCGCACGAATTCGGTCAGCGCCGCTTCGTACGGCTCGTTGACGTTGAGCCAGCTCGTGCGCACCTTGGCCTCGCGCGCCGCCTTCACCATATAACCCTCGATCCGGCTGCGATACGCGGCGAGCGCCTCGTCCGTGCAGTCCACCGGAAAGCTGCCGATGAGCGTCTGGTAGAGCAGGTATTCGTCGTTGCGGCTGGGCCCGACCGCGCCGTTGATGGTGCGTTTGCGGGCGCGGTTGAGCCGGCTCCAGCGCCGTACCAGCAGCCGCCATGCCGCTGGCATCTCGGAGATGACGTCGATGCGCGCGCGCACGTCCTCCGAGCGCTTGTTGTCGTGGGTGGACGTGGCCAGCAGCGTGTGCGGCCACTTGGCGGCGCGGTCGGCACTCGCGCCGTGGAAGGCCGACACGCGCATGCCGAACTGATCCGGATCGCCGCCGACGTCGTTCAACGAGACCAGGCGGTTGAAGTTGTAGAAGGCGGTGTCCTCGATGCCCTTGGCCGCGACCGGCGAAGTGAGCTGCTGGAAGCGCATGGTGATGGCGCGGCACTCGGCCTTGAGGGCTTCGGGCGCGTCGGCCGGCAATTGCTGCAGCAGGATCGAGCGCAGGAAGTCGAACACGCTCGCGTCCGCGCCGCGGCCGTGCTCGCGCGCGCGCCCGATGGCCCATTCGATGTAGCGCCGGTCCTGCTTCGAGATCGAGTCCGCGATGTAGGTGCGGTAGACCGGAAAGTAGCCGATCACCTCGGTCACCGCGCGCTGCAGCGTGTTGACG
>JBOIEI010000630.1:0-4385 GCA_050741055.1 Burkholderiales bacterium
GCCGAATCCAGATCGTCGAGATCACTGCCGGCGGCGTCGGGCGCGATGCACGCGAGCTGTTGCGCAAGGTGAAGGCGGCCCAGTACGTGGCGGCGCACCCGGGCGAAGTCTGCCCCGCCAAGTGGAAGGAAGGCGAAGCGACCCTTTCGCCCTCGCTCGACCTGGTCGGCAAGATCTGATAGCGGCTGCCCGCCTGCGCTGCTTCCGCACGGAAGCAGCGCAAGCAACCCGTTCAAGGACGATCCGACCAGAGCTCGTTCGTCGCTCCACGCAGGCGGGCCCAGGCGTACGACAGCGTCCTGGATTCCGTCTGCACGGAAACGACCAACTATCTCAACGATTTCTCATACGCGACGCGGGGAGAACCGAATGCTCGACAGCGCGATCAAGGCCCAACTCGAAACCTATCTGCAGAAATTGCAGCGCCCGGTGACGCTACGTGCGTCGCTCGATGCGAGCGACGCCGCGCAGGAAGTCAGCGGGTTGCTGCACGATATCTGTGAGCTCTCGCCGCTGGTGCAGTTGCACGAAGATGGCGCAGCCACCCGGCGTCCATCGTTCGAAGTGGGTGCGCCCGGTGAACTCGCGCGCGTGAGCTTCGCCGGCGTGCCGCTGGGACACGAGCTCAGTTCGCTCGTGCTCGCCCTGTTGCAAGCGGGCGGCCACCCGCCGAAGGTATCGGCCGAGACGATCGCGCAGATCCGCGCCCTTTCCGGCCCGCTCGCCTTCGAGACGTACGTCTCACTTTCGTGCCACAACTGCCCGGACGTGGTGCAGGCGCTCAATCTCATGGCGGTCCTCAATCCCGCCATCAGCCACGTCATGATCGACGGCGCCCGCTTCCAGGACGAAGTGTCGGCGCGCGAGATCATGGCCGTGCCGACGGTGTACCTCAACGGCGAGCCGTTCGGACAGGGCCGCATGACGCTCGAAGAGATCGTCGCACGGCTCGATTCGGGCGCCGCTGCGCGCGAGGCTACCCGCCTCGACGCCAAAGCGCCTTACGACATGCTGGTCGTCGGCGGTGGCCCCGCGGGCGCTGCGGCGGCCATCTATGCGGCGCGCAAAGGCATCCGCACGGGGCTGGTGGCCGAGCGCTTCGGCGGCCAAGTGCTCGATACGCTCGGCATCGAGAACTTCATCTCGGTCAGGCAGACCGAGGGACCGCAGCTCGTGGTCTCGCTGGAGCAACACGTGAAAGAGTACGACGTCGACATCGTGAACCTGCAGCGTGCCGCGCGGCTCATCCCGGCAACCGATCTGATCGGCGTCGAGCTGGAGAACGGCGCGACCTTGAAGGCACGCTCGGTGGTTCTAGCCACCGGCGCACGCTGGCGCGAGATGAACGTACCCGGCGAGCGGCAGTACCGCAACAAGGGCGTCGCCTATTGCCCGCACTGCGACGGGCCGCTCTTCAAGGGCAAGCACGTCGCCGTCGTCGGCGGCGGCAACTCGGGCGTGGAAGCCGCCATCGATCTGGCGAACCTCGTCCGCCACGTCACGCTGCTCGAATACGATGCCGTGCTGCGAGCCGACGCCGTGCTGCAGAAGAAGCTCGCAAGCCTCTCGAACGTCACCGTGATCACGCAAGCGGCGACCACCGAAGTGACCGGCGACGGAGCCAGGGTGAACGGGCTCGTCTACACCGACCGCGCCTCGGGCGAGTCGCGGCACATCGAGCTCGAGGGCGTGTTCGTGCAGATCGGCCTGTTGCCGAATACCGAGTGGCTGAAAGGCACGCTCGCGCTCACCCAACGGGGCGAAATCTCGGTCGACGCACGCGGACAAACCTCGCTTCCCGGCGTGTTCGCTGCCGGCGATTGCACCGACGTACCGTTCAAGCAGATCGTGATCTCGATGGGCGCTGGCGCATCGGCTGCGCTGGGCGCATTCGACCACCTCATGCGGCTGCCGGTGGCGGCCTGATCCAGGCTGTTCGCGAGTCTGCGCCTACCCGGCCGGCGGGTGGGCCCTGCGCTGGACAAGCCGTCGTCATTCTCGCGTAGCGGGAATCCGGAGCGGCGTTCGCGTTCCGGATCTATCCCCGGGTCTCCGCATTTGTGAGAACGACGCCGACGAATCAGTCCGCTGGCGACAACACGTGGATCACGCGGCTCGCGATCAGATCCTTCACCTTGGCCGCGTACGCCGCCATGTGCGGTGCCGCCGCGTGCGCCTTCAACGCCTGCGCATCGCGCCACTTCTCGATCGCGACGAATGTATCCGGCCCGAACTTGGTCTGGAACGAGCCCAGCCCCTCGGCATCGATGCCGGGCCCGTACTCGATACAGCCGTCCTCCGCGCGCACGTTGGGCACATTGGCTCGGAACTCGCGCAAGATCGCCTCGCGCTGACCTGGCTTGGCCGTGATGATTGCAACGACATGGATCATGGGCGCTCTCCTGCGGCAAAGCTGCAGTGTAGCCCAAGCATATTGCACCCGGCACCGCGCCGTACCCGCAAGATCAAGCGCGGCTTCGCCTATCGGATGCCTCACCTCGCAGCAAGCCGGGATGCCTGTTGCCTTATGGACGAGGCGCCGCGAATTTCGCGGCGCGGGCGTGAAAACCTGAACGGACGCGGATATTGCGGCGGCGCCTGCGACCCCGTACAGTCGACTCTGCCACGATCCTGATCGCCATCGGGAAGCGCCCGATGCAACGGTGCGCGCAACAAACCGCTTACGAGGAGGAGAACAACATGCGTATTGTCCTGGTCGCTTCGAGTACCGCTTTTCTTTCGCTGTCGTGCCTGCCCGCTGTCGCGCAGGACTATCCCAGCCGCACCATCCGCATCGTCGTGCCGACCACGCCCGGCGGCTCGTCGGATACGTTCGCTCGCCTGATCGGAGAACGGATGCGCACACGCCTGGGGCAGGCGGTCATCGTCGACAACCGCGCCGGCGCCGGCCAGTTGATCGGCGCGGACATGGTGGCCAAGTCCGCCCCGGACGGTTACACCCTCGTGCTTCCAACGCCCACCTTGTGCGGCAGCGCCGCCATCCACCCGAAGGCGCCGTTCGATGCGGTGAACGATCTCACCGGAGTGGCGAGGATCGGGCTCGGACCTTTTCTGGCCATCGTGCATCCGTCGGTACCGGTGAAAAACATCAAGGAGCTGATCGCGCTGGCAAAAAGCCGCCCCGGTCAGCTGAACTACGGCTCGTCGGGCGCCGGCAGCGTGCTTCATTTCGCAACCGAAGTGTTCGCCGACGAAGCGGGGATCAATATCGTTCACGTGCCCTACAAGGGCGCCGCGCCGGCGGTCGCCGCGACGGTGTCGGGGGAAGTACCCATGATATTCATGAGCCTGCCCTCGGCGTGGGCGCAGGTCAAAGCCAAGCGCCTGCGCGCCATCGCGGTCACGAGCCCGCAGCGCTCGAAGTTCGTGCCGGATCTGCCGACGGTGGCCGAATCCGTCCCGGGTTACCAGGCACAGCAATGGTGGGGCCTGCTCGCGCCGGCGAAGGTCCCGGCGCCCATCATCGACAAGCTCAATGCCGAGATCAACGCGATCCTCGGTACCGAAGAGATGCGCACGCAGCTCGCGAACCAAGGCGCGGAGCCGGTCCTGATGTCGCCGCAGCAGTTCACCGACTTCTATCGCAGCGAGATCGAGCGGTTCAAGAAGGTCGCCCGAGAGCGCAACATCAAGGCCGGCTAATGTCGGCAGCTCGGCTCAGACTCCCGGCCGCGCGGGTGCGTCTCCCGCTCCCGGCTCGACGCGCGGGTCGAGTTGCAGCACCGCCTGCGAACCGCCGGTGACCGACACGTAATTGCTCTGCGCCTCCGCGGGCAGCGGCGACGTCAGGCGCATGCGGTGCGCGGCGAAAACCGCCGTCGCGATGAGCAGCACGGCGAAATAGGTCATGAGGCTTCCCGGACCGAGCGTATCCATGATGACGCCGGCCGCGGTCGGCCCGATTGCAGCGCCGATTCCATACAGAAGGAGCAGGCCGCCGGTCACTTCGAGCAGACGGGCGGAGTCGATCCGGTCGTTGACGTGCGCAACGCTCAGGCCATAAAGCGTGAACACGAAGCCGCCGTACACGAAACCGAGCGCTATCAGAGCCGCTTCGGACCAGTACGAAACCACGACACCCGCTGCCGCGAGCGAGCCGGCGATCACGCACACCTGCAACAGCACCCTGCGCCGGTCGCGGTTGTCCGAATAGTGGCCGATCGGCCACTGCAGAGCCGCGCCGCCGATGATGGTTGCGCCCATGAAGGCGGCGATCCCCTGGTCGGACATGCCGACGCGATCGGCGAATACGGCGCCCATGCCGAAGAACGCCCCGTTGACGAGACCCGACACCGTCGCGCCCACGACTCCGAGCGGCGAGGTCTCGTAGAGATTGCGCAAGCCCAGCCGCGGCGCGGCCACCG
>JBOIEI010000631.1:0-2172 GCA_050741055.1 Burkholderiales bacterium
GATGAGCTCGGTGATGCGGGCTCGCAGCACCACGAGGTAATCCCGGTAGATATCGATCGCCTGCTTGCCGACGCCCTAGACTGGCATGCCGTGCCCCGGGATCACCTTCTGGCAAGGAATCTCGGCCAGACGCTCCAGCATGGCGATGAGCGAATCGATGTCCGCGGTCTTGAGCCGCCCATGCACGCCGGCGAATAGAAGGTCGCCCGCGAACAGGACGCCGCGCTCGGGAAAGTTGACGACCAGGTCGCCAGGGCAGTGTCCGTGACCCATGTGCGCGAGCTCGATTCTTTCGCCGGCGATCTTCAGCGTGGCGCAATCCGCCACACCGACGTGCGGCACCAGTTCCTCGGGCGAGGTGAGCTCGTGAGCGAGCGCGGGGTTGCGCCGGCGCAGATCCTCGACCCACGACGGCATGCGCATCTTCGTCTCGATGCGCAATCGGCACGCTTCCGAGGCCATGATCAGCGCGCCCTGGCGCCGGAAGAAGTGGTTCATCGAGAAGTGATCCGCGTCGTCGTGGGTGTTGATGGCGAAGCGCACCGGCCGGTCGCTGACGCGCTCGAGCGCCGCGGTCAGACCCGCGTAGTTCCTGACGAAGCTGTCGATCGAGATCGTGCCCTCGCCGGTCAGCACGATGCCGTTGTTGGAATCGCCGTCGGGACCCACGTAGACGAACACGCCGTCGGCGACGTCGGTCACGCCACCCTTGGTGAAATCGATTGCCATCCGCGCCTCCTCTTGCCAAAAACATCATCGCCGAACGCGGCGAGCCTTCGCATCGGTGAAATAGTCATTATCGCTTTCCCGGCGAATGGCGGTATGGTCGGCGCGCGGTGAGCTCTCGCCGTGAAAGGTGCAGGCGACGTTCGTCGACCAATGGCTACAGGGCGTCCTACGAGTCCGCGTCCGAGACTGCCGTCGAACGCCTGATCGTTCTACCCGCGAGGAGGCCGATCATGAGTCCTGTCCGTGCATCGATAGTCATCTTCGTCGGCGGGCTTGCCGTCGCTGCGCCCGCCAACGCGCAAAGCCGCTGGGTGATCGTCAATGGCGCGCGCATGAACGATTCGCAGGTCGCCTACCTGGAGCAGCGCGCCTGCACTCGCATTCCCAACGGTCAGTATTGGCTCGACATGCAGACGGGCGCCTGGGGCTATGCCCGCAATCCGCAGGTGCAAGGATATTTCGGCGAGGCGTGCCGGCAGCCGCGCAAGAGCCTGTCGGAACGGCGCCAGCTCTACCGGCCGGGAGAGATCCTCAGCCAGTAGCGTTACTTGCGCACCACGCATCGCCTGGCCATACGCTCGCCCGAACAGCAGCGCACGGCGAGCGCAGCCCATACATCGCCTCGGGTGCGCCCCTGGGCCATGCCCGAATCATTTTTTTCCGCCTCAAGTTTGCATGTCCGGCGCGGCGAGCGTAGATAATATCCGGCACGCGCGCTAGCTGTTGTCCAGGCGGGAATGAGCGAGAGGAGTCTTACCCCTAGTAGCTAAACGAGCAGAGGAGGCGCCATGTTGAAAAGCAGATTTGCAATTGCAGCTTGGCTCGCACTCACAACGACGTTGGTACTCGCTGCGCAGCCTGCATCCAATTATCCGGAACGTCCGATCCGGCTCGTGATCGGGAGCGCGCCGGGCTCCGGGCCGGACATCATCTCCCGCGTTCTTTCCGAGCGGCTGTACAAGTCATGGCGGCAGCGCGTCGTCGTCGACGCACGCCCGGGGCTCGCGGGCGCGGTCAGCGCGGAGATCGTCACACGCGCGGCCCCGGACGGCTACACCTTGCTCATGATGACCTCGCAGCTTTTCATTGCCACGAAGGTATATTCGAACCTGAAGTTCGACCTGGAGAGAGATTTCGCATCGGTCGCGCTGATCGGCAGCGTGCCCTACGTACTGGTCGTCAATCCAGAGGTGCCCGCGAAATCGGTCGCTGATCTGATCCAGCATTCGAAGAAGACGTCGCTAAGCCACGGCTCGGCCGGCCCTGGCGGCGGCGAACACCTTTGCATGGTCTACTTCCTGCACATGGCGGACACGAAAATGCTGCACGTGCCATACAAAGGCATCCCGCAGGCGCTCGGCGACGTGGCAGGGCAGGAAATCCACACGACGTTCGCGGTCGTTCCGGCGGCGCTGCCCTTCGTTCAGGGCAAGCGCGTGAGGC
>JBOIEI010000632.1:0-2071 GCA_050741055.1 Burkholderiales bacterium
GCATCGACGTGCAGCAACGCGCCGTGCCGATGCGCGGCTGCGGCCGCGGCCGCAACCGGCTGCACGGTTCCGGTCTCGTTGTTCGCGTGCATGAGGCTCACGGCCAGGGTTTGCGGCGAGAGCGCGCGCTCCAGCTGCGCGAGATCGATCACGCCGTAGCGATCCACGCCGGCCTGCACGACCTCGAAGCCGAAACGCCGTAGCGCCTGCGCCGTTTCCAATGTGGCCGGATGCTCGACCGCGCTCACGACGATGCGCCGCCGTTCGCCGGCCAGGGTCGCGAAAGCCAGGCCTTTCAGCGCATGATTGGTCGCCTCGGTGCCGCCGCTGGTGAAGACGATCTCCCCGGGCATGGCGCCAACCAGGTGCGCAACCTTGCTTCGCGCCGCTTCCACCGCCGCGTGCACCGGAGGACCGTAACCATGCTGGCTCGACGGATTGCCGAAGTGCGTGCGCAGAAACGGCAGCATCGCTTCGAGCACTTCCGGCGCTATCGGCGTGGTGGCGTTGTAGTCGAGGTAGATCGGCGCTGCGCTCATTGCGTGCTCGGGTGAGAACCAAGGCTCCAAAGCATCGAGCGCAAGGCTCGCTAGAAGCTGGCTAACAGCTTGCCCCAATGCGGGTCGGGCTTACGCTGCATTCGAGGCCCCGCCGCGTGCAGCGCTGCCCAGGTGGTGGACAGGATGTTGAGCAAAACCGGGCGGCCGAATTCCGCTTCGAGCTCGGGCACGGCATGGATGGCATGCCAAAGCCCACCCGGCATCAGAAGCGCCTGCGCTTGCGGCGCTGCCCGCAGCGCTTCGCGCCCCAGCTCCAGGGCGAGCCGATGATCGTCGGCGGCGCTCGCATGCTTGTTCTGTTCCAGCGTGCGTGCCCGCGAACTGCAAACGAGGACTTCGATTCCTGCCTGCGCGAGGTAGCGCGTGAGCGCCTCGTTGACCGCATCGGGCCAGCGCGTGGCCACCGCGATGCGTGCGGCGCCGAGGTGCTGCAGGGCCGCGATGTGGGCTTCCAAATCGGTGTCGCAAACGATTCCGGTCCGCTCGCTCCCCTCGCGCAGTATTTCGAGCATGCGGGTGCGGCCCAGGGCGGATGCGACAGGGACCCCGCTCAGCGCCATCCGGTCCACTTTCTTGCGCGCGAGCAGCTCGAAGCGCTGCCACAGCGTCGGCAACTCGGTTTCGACCGCGGCCAGGCTGTATTGCTTCAGATCGAGGCCAGTGGTGACCAGCATCATGCCCTCCGGGGCGATGCGATAGAACTGGTACGCATCCATGTCCGTGTACAGGTGCGGGATGACGTAGCCGAGCGAGTACCAGGGATGGATGGGGTTCATTGCCGTATCGTCCGCGAGCAGGTCGCACCATTATGCGGCAACTCCGCGGCGCGGTTCGGGTTTCGATCGGCCCGTGTGAGGCGCCCCGCGTACCTCGTTGCTTCGAATTGGTGTCCGTACGGATGCCCAGCCGGCGCCCATGCGGCTGGGGGCACGCGTCCGGACGGCGGCAGGTGCAAGGACTGGCCGCAGATGCTTATACTAGACCGGCATGCCGCAATCATCGGGTGAACGAGGGCCATCATCGGAGGGCATATGAAATTCGAAGGATTTCTGCACTTCAACATCCGCTGCTCGGAAAGCGACCTTCCCGCCATCGAAAAATTCTACGGAGAAGTCATCGGTCTCAAGAAAGGCTTTCGTCCCGACTTCGTCGGACCGGGCATATGGCTCTACGACGGCGATGAGCCCATCCTGCACGTCGGCGCACGCTTCCCCAAGGGCTCGCTCGTCAAGGACAAGCACAACGGCTCGATGGACCATATCGCGTTCAAGGCATCCGGCGCCGCGGACTTCCGCAAGCGGCTGAAGAAGCTCAACGTCGAGTTCGAGGAACAGAACATCGAAAACGCGGGCTACCAGGTGTTCCTGTACGACCCGGTCGGCACGAAGCTCGAATTCAATTTCGTCAACGAGCACGTCGAGGACGCAGTTCCGCTCGGCACCGTCGCAGGCGCCAATCTGCGTTGATCGTCGCAGTCGCCGACGACCGTTAGCTTTTCTCGGGCCGACAAT
>JBOIEI010000633.1:0-2502 GCA_050741055.1 Burkholderiales bacterium
CGCCTCCCCTTTGGGTCGAGTACCGCTTCCGCCTGTCATACCGCGCGAGCGAATGTACTCCTGGGGCGGGCGTTTGGCCAGACTGCCCGACATCGGCTGCGAAAGCGGCCTTTCGGGTGCCGTCAAATCGTGATGACGGGTCGTTTTCCTGGCATCATGTCGGCGTCCTCAGTGGCGCCGGGCATCGTGCTGCCGTTGGGAGCTCACACAGATCACGCTTGGAGGCGTTATGGTCCGCGACTTGCGCATTGCCGCATCGATCGTGCTCGGAGGATTGTGCGTGTGCGCACAGGCTGCCGAGCCGATTGCCAACTATCCCTCTCGCCCCATCCGCTTCATCGTCGGCTTCCCCCCGGGCGGCACCAACGACATCGTCGCGCGCCTGCTGGCGCACAAGTTGACGGAACAGATGGGCCAAACGGTCATCGTCGACAACCGCTCGGGCGCCAATACCGCCATCGCGTCGGAATATTTCGTGCGCAGCGCGGCGCCCGATGGTTACACCATCATGCAGGTTGCGCCGGGCCATGCGACCAACCCGTCGATGATGAAGCTCAACTTCGATCCGATGCGGGATTTCCAGTTCATCACGGTGGCTGCCGAATCGCAGAACCTGCTGTCGGTGCATCCGTCGTTTCCACCACGCACCGTGAAGGAACTGATCGATTTCTCCAAAAAGCGCCCGGGCGACATCAACTACGGCTCCTCCGGCATCGGAACCACGGTGCATCTTTCCGCGGAGCTGTTTCAGCACATGACCGGTGTGAAGTGGGTGCACATCCCGTACAAGGGCGGCGGGCCGGCCATGATCGAGTTCCTTTCCGGAACCTTCATGCTGTATTTCGGCAACGTGCCGACCGTCATTCACCACGTGCGCACGGGCAAGCTGCGCCCGGTGGCGGTGAGCGGCAGGAAACGCTCGTCCACCGCGCCGGATATTCCGACGGTCTCCGAAAGCGGCGTGCCCGGATTCGAAGTCACCACCTGGTACGGCTTCGCCGCGCCGGCGAAGGCGCCGCGTGCGATCATCGTGCGCCTGAATGCAGAGCTGGCGCGCGCGCTCAAATCTGCGGACGTAAGCGCGAAACTGATCGCTCAGGGCGCGGAGCCGGTGGCCAACACGCCCGAGCAGGCGACCGCGCACGTCGAGCGCGAGATCGCGAAATGGACCAAGGTGATCAAGGGGGCGGGAATCAAGGCGCAATGACGCAAGCCGCTGCACGCCGCGCCAGGCGGGCAGCGGCCTTGCAGCTCGCCCTTAGAGCGGCTTGATACCTGCGATCTGCGCGGTCTTGCGATAGCGCTCGATCTCGCGCACGAGAAAGCCTTCGAGCTGCTGGGGCGTCTGTGGCCATGCCTCGGCCTTCTCCCGCGCCAGGAACTTCTTCATTTCCGGGCTCGCCAGGATCTTGTTGACGGCAGCATTGATGAATGCCAGTCGATCGGCGGGCAATCCGGCCGGTGCGAACAAGCCCCACCATAACTCGTATTCGTAGCCGGGAGCGCCCGACTCCGCGACCGACGGCAGATTCGGAAACAGCGGAGATGGCTTGAGGCTGGTGACGCCGAGAATGCGTATGCGGCCCGCGTCCATCTGCGGCCCGAGCGCGGCCGCGCTCGAAATGATGAGATCGATCTCGCCGCCGGCCAAAGAGGTCACCGCGGGCGCGATGCCCTTGTAGGGCACGTGCGTCATCTTGATATCGGCGGCAGCCGCGAACAGCGCGCCGGAGAAGTGATTGTTGCCGCCCGCGCCGGAAGAGCCGTAGGTGAGCTCTTTCTTCTTCGCGAGCTCGATCAGCTCCTTCACCGACTTGGCCGGAACGGAGACATGGATCGCCATCAGATTGGGCGCCTTTGCGTACGTCGCGACCGGGACGATGGCCTTGGCCGGGTCGAACGGCAGCTTTGCTCGTACCGACGCCGTCGCCGGGAACGACGAGGTGCTGCCGAGCAGCGTATAGCCGTCCGGCTGCGCCTTCGTCACCAGCTCGGTGCCGATCATCCCGCTTGCCCCCGGCCGATTGTCGACGACGACGTTGCGTTCCCAGGCCTTGGAAAGTTGCTGCGCCATGGTGCGCGTCATGAGGTCCGCCGATCCTCCAGCGCTGTACGGAACGATGACCGTGATATTGCGGGCGGGATAGTCCTGGGCGAATGCGGCGCCGGTCGAACCGGCAACGAGTGCAACGCCGAGTGCAGCCGCGCGAACGCCGCCGCGTGCATTTGTACAGCTCATGATCACTCCAAGGAAAACGAAAGGAAAATTACTGCGACAGCGTCTGCGCGCCGAACTTCGGCGCAAGCCGGCTCATGAAGAGAGCCGAACGCTGCTGGCGGCTGACTCGTGCGCCGTGAATGCGGAACACCAGAATGAGGCCACCGATGCGGATTGTATCAGGCCTCGACTTGCACGAGATCGAGCACCTGCCCGATCGAGGTGGCCCGATCGATCTCCCACAGGGCGTGCAGCAGCGCATCGCGCCTGGCCGGTGAGAGCAC
>JBOIEI010000634.1:0-2392 GCA_050741055.1 Burkholderiales bacterium
TCTCGCACCTGATCTTCGAGGGGACGCTCGACATGTTCCCGGGGCTGAAGATTTGCGCCGCGCACGGCGGCGGCTACCTCGCATCCTACATGGATCGCTCCGACCACGGCTGCCTCACGTTCCCGCAGCGCTGCAACCGCACGTTGAAGAAGCGCCCGACGGAGTACCTGAAGCAGCTCTACTACGATGCGCTCATCTTCACGCCCGAAGCGCTGCGGCACCTGGCCGCGAACGTCGGCTCGAGCCAGATCATGCTCGGCACCGACTACCCCTATCCGTGGGAGGACAAGGCGGTCGATCACGTCCTCAACACGCCGAGCCTGAGCGACGAGGAGCGCATCGCGATTCTGGGCGAGACCGCGGCGAAGCTGCTGAGGGTGTCGTGAGACTCGCACTATTCGAGACTGCCGGCAGCAGCAACGTCCTGCCCGGCGTGATCACCGATCGCGGGATCGTCGACGTATCGGATCTCGCGCCGCGCGGGCATTCGCCGCAGGCCACGATGACGGCGATCATCGATGGGTTCGACAGCCTGCGCGCCAAGCTCGAACAACGCGCGCGCGACGGCGATGCAAGGCCGCTAGCCGAGGTGCGGCTGCGGCCGCCGCTGCCCCGGCCCGGGAAGATTCTCGCGTGCATCGCGAACTACTGGGAGCATGGGGCGCTCGAGGCGCGGCCGCTCAACATGTTTCTGAAGAATCCGGATGCCGTGGTCGGCCCGGGCGATACGATCGTGCTGCCGGAATTCACCGAGCCGTGGATTTTCATGCACGAGGCCGAGCTTGCGCTGGTGATGAAGGGGCCGGCAAAGGGCGTGAAGCAGTCGAGCTGGCGCGATGCGGTGTTCGGCTATACGGGAATGATCGATGTTTCGGCGCGCGGCGAGGGCCGGCGCACCTGGAAGACCGGAAGCTGGATCGGCAAGTCGTTCGATACCTTCGCGCCGCTCGGTCCGTGCATCGCAACGATGGACGAGATTCCCGACCCGAACGATGTCCTGGTGCGCTTCTGGGTGGACGGCCAGCTGCGGCACAACTACAACACCGACGACATGGAGCATCTCGTCCCCGAGCTGGTGGAATTTGCGTCGGCCATCATGACGCTCAACTCGGGCGACGTGATCGCGTGCGGCACCAACCACGAGGGTCTCGGCCCGCTGCAGGATGGCGAGGTGGTCGATTTCGAGATCCAGCACATCGGCCGCATGCAGCTCGAGGTGCGCGATCCATTGCAGCGCAGCTGGGAGAAGGGAATCTACATGGGCGCGGATTCCACGCATCCCGACGCGGTCAAACGCAATCGGCCGCAAGGAAGCCGATAGCGAAGTTGCCCAGCTGCCCCGCAACTCGCTTTTGCTGCAGAGGCAGAGGGCGCAGCGCGCAAAGGCGCTTGTCAGCCACTTTCGGGATCTTCGACAGGAGGCGTAGCTCGGCATGTCGACCAACGTCAGCCAGCCCATGCAGCGTAGGCAACTCGGCATCGCGGTGATCGGCTGCGGCCGAATCGGCTCGCTGCGCGCCAAGCTCGCCGCCGAGCATCCGGCGGTGACGTTCGTGGCCCTCGCTGACCGCGATCCCGCACGCGCGCGCCAGCTGGCTTCCAATGTCGGGGCACAGTTCTGGACTGCCGACAACCTGGAGGCAATGTCGCGGCCCGAGGTGAGCGCGATCGTCGTCTCGACCATCGAGCGCGAACATTACGCGCCGCTCATGCAGGCGCTACGACTGGGTAAGCCCGTGCTCGTCGAGAAGCCGCTGGCATTCGATCTGGCCGGCGCGGACCAGCTGATTGCTGCGGCACAGGCCGGCGGCGGCGATCTGCGCGTCGGTTACAGCCGGCGTTTCAAGAAGCGCTATCTGCTCGCCAAGGAGCAGATTGTCCAGGGCCGGCTCGGGCGCGTCACCGGCGGCGCGGCGCGCGTGTACAACTCGCGCTCCCAGGCGATGCAGACGCTGTCGCGCCTGCCCGCCGACAGCTCCTCGCTGTCCGGGCTCGTGTACTACATCGATACGCTGAGCTGGATGCTGGAGGGCAACCCGCCGGTCGAGGTGTATGCGCGCGGGCAGGCCAACCTGATCAAGGCATCGGGTTACGACAAGCCCGACCTCGTCTGGGCCATCGTGACGCTTGCCGACGGCGCCATCCTCAATCTCGGCGAGTGCTACGCCCTGCCGCATCACTATCCGGCGCTCGGCCACGCCGCCCGCGTCGAGCTGATCGGCTCCGACGGGGTCATGATCCTCGACGACGACCACACCGACCAGATCCTGTGCAGCGATCATGGCGCGCCGCACGTCTACATTCCGGAGCACAAGGTGAACACGGTGTTCCTCGGCAGCGGCACGCCGGGCGACTGGGCGCTCGGAGAGTTCATCGGGCCGGTCGCCTCGGA
>JBOIEI010000635.1:0-5138 GCA_050741055.1 Burkholderiales bacterium
ACGGCAGTCCGCAGGACTTCATGTACCTCGTCGATACGCTGCACCAGGCCGGCATCGCGGTTATCCTCGACTGGGTGCCGTCGCATTTTCCGAACGATGCGCACGGCCTGCACTACTTCGACGGCACGTTCCTGTACGAGCACGCCGATCCACGGCAGGGATTCCACCCGGAGTGGAAGTCCTACATTTTCAATTACGGCCGCAACGAGGTGCGCGCGTTCCTGCTCTCGTCGGCCATGTTCTGGCTGGATCGCTACCACATCGACGGGCTGCGCGTCGACGCGGTCGCCTCGATGCTGTACCTGGACTACGGGCGCAAGGCGGACGAATGGATTCCGAACCGCTACGGCGGCAAGGAGAACCTGGATGCGATCGAGTTCCTGCGCAAGTTGAACGAGACGGTCTACCGCGATCATCCCGGCGTGCAGGTGATCGCCGAGGAGTCGACCGCGTGGCCGCAGGTTTCGCGTCCGGTCTACACCGGCGGCCTGGGCTTCGGTCTGAAGTGGAACATGGGCTGGATGCACGACACGCTCGACTACATGGCGACCGACCCGCTCTATCGCAGCTACCATCATCACCGCGTGACCTTCTCGCTCGTCTACGCCTTCCACGAGAACTTCGTGCTGCCGCTGTCGCACGACGAGGTCGTGTACGGCAAGCGCGCGCTGCTGGAGAAGATGCCGGGAGACGACTGGCAGAAGTTCGCCAACCTGCGCCTACTGCTCGGGTACATGTGGACCCACCCCGGTAAGAAGCTGCTCTTCATGGGCGGGGAGATCGGCGAGCGGCGCGAATGGTCGCACGACGGCTCGATCGATTGGCGCCTGCTCGACTACGCCCCGCATGCCGAGCTGCAAACCTGGATGAGCGATCTCAACGCGCTCTACCGGGCGCAGCCGGCGCTGCACCAGCGCGACTTCGACGGCTCCGGGTTCGCCTGGATCGACTGCAACGATGCGCACACCAGCGTCGTCAGCTACATGCGCTATGGCGGCGAGAACACCAAGCCGATGCTGGTGGTGTGCAACCTCACTCCAGTCCCGCAACACAACTACATCGTCGGCGTGCCGTTCGCCGGCTACTGGCACGAATTGCTGAACAGCGATGCGCCGCGCTACGGCGGCAGCGGCATGGGCAACCTCGGCGGGATGGAGACGAGCCCGGTGCCGGCGCACGGACACCTGCGCTCGCTCACGCTCACGCTGCCGCCGCTGGCGGCGCTGATCTTCGGAGCGCCCGATGTCTGAAGCCCGGGCCGGCGGCGGCTCGGCGGCTCGGCGACGCAGCGCGCCCGCGCGCGCCGAGGGCCAGGTGGAAGCGGCGTGCCCGAGCCTGCCTGCGGAAGGCCGCATCCGCGCAGTCATCGAGGCCGTCTCGCCTTCGGTCGACGACGGCCGCTTCCCGATCAAGCGCGTTCAAGGCGAACGCGTCGGGGTCGAGGCCGATTGCTTCACCGACGGCCATGACGCGCTCGTGTGCCTGCTGCGCTGGCGCCACGAGACCGAAGCGCAATGGCATGAAGTGCCCATGCTGGCGGCACCCAACGACCGCTGGCACGGCGAATTCCGCGTCGGGCGTCCGGGGCGATACTTGTACTCGGTGGTGGCCTGGGTGGATGCGTTTCTTTCCTGGCGGCACGACTTCGAACGCCGTATCGAGGCCGAGGATATTCGCAGCGCCGCACTCGCCGGCGCCGAGCTGATTGGGCAGGCGGCGCAACGCGCCGCCCAAAGCGAACCCGGGTCGCGCCTGCAAGCCTGGGCCGAACAACTTCGCAAAGAACAGGACATCGACACCCTTCGCACCCTCGCCCTCGACCCCGAGCTCGCCGAGCTGGCGCTGGCCCATCCCGACCGGCGCTTCGAAACGGCGTGGCCGCGAGAGCTCGCCGTCATCGTGGATCGCAACCGGGCCCGCTTCAGCACCTGGTACGAGCTCTTTCCGCGCTCGACAGGCCCGGACGGCAGCCATGGCACGTTCGACGACGTGATCGCGCGCCTGCCTTACGTCGCCGCCATGGGCTTCGACGTGCTGTACCTGCCGCCCATGCATCCGATCGGGCGCGAACGGCGCAAGGGCCGCAACAATACGCTCGTCGCCACTGCCGACGACGCCGGCAGCCCGTGGGCAATCGGCGCCGCCGAGGGCGGGCACACTGCGGTGCACCCGCAGCTCGGCACGCTCGCCGATTTCCAGCGCCTGCTCGCTCAAGCGGGCCAGCACGGGTTGGAAGTTGCGCTCGACCTCGCCTACCAGTGCGCGCCCGACCACCCGTATGTCGAATCCCATCCGCAGTGGTTTCGCCACCGGCCCGATGGCAGCGTGCAATACGCGGAGAATCCGCCCAAGAAGTACCAGGACATCTATCCGTTCAACTTCGAGTCGGACGACTGGGCGGGACTGTGGAAGGAATTGCGGCAGGTGATCGAGTTCTGGCTCGAGCAGGGCGTGCGCATCTTTCGCGTCGACAACCCGCACACCAAGGCCTTCGCCTTCTGGGAGTGGGCGATCGCGGATGCCAAGCGCGCGTATCCCGACGCGATCTTCCTGGCCGAGGCGTTCACGCGCCCGAAGGTCATGCACCGGCTCGCCAAGCTGGGGTTCAGCCAGTCGTACACCTACTTCGCCTGGCGCAACACCCGGCACGAGCTGACCGAGTATTTCACCGAGCTCGCGCACGGCCCCGGGCGCGAATATTTCCGTCCCAACGTGTGGCCGAACACCCCGGACATCCTGACGGAATATCTGCAGTTCGGCGGACGCGCGGCGTTCGTGACGCGCGCCGTGCTCGCGGCAACGCTGGCGGCCTCCTACGGCATCTACGGGCCGGCCTTCGAGCTCATGGAGCATGCGCCGCGCGAACCGGGTAGCGAGGAATATCTGGACAGCGAGAAATACCAGATCCGGCAGTGGGACCTCGGCCGCGAAGACAGCCTGGCGGAGCTGATCGGGCGACTCAACCGCGCGCGCCGCGACAATCCCGCGCTGCAGTCGGACTGGAGCCTCGCCTTCCACGGCATCGACAACGAGGCCATGATCTGCTATTCCAAGTCCGACGGCGACAACGTGGTGTTGGCGATCGTGAATCTCGATCCGTATCACGTCCAGTCGGGCTGGACCGAGCTCGACCTGGATGCACTCGGGCTCGACTCGTCCGCGCCCTACCAGATGCACGAGCTGATCAGCGGCGCGCGCTACCTGTGGCAAGGCGCGCGCAACTTCGTAAGCCTCGATCCGGGCCGCGTGCCAGCACACGTGTTCCGCCTGCGCCGGCGCGTGCGCACCGAGCGCGACTTCGACTATTTCCTCTGATTGCCTCTGTCCATGAACGACCAAGCCGTGCTCGATCCCACGCTCGTCGCCGCCAAGACCGAGGACACGCTCTGGTACAAGGACGCGATCATCTACGAGCTGCACGTCAAGGCGTTCTTCGATGCCAACGACGACGGCATCGGTGACTTCAGGGGGCTCACCGAGAAGCTCGACTACATCCAGGACCTCGGCGTCACGGCGATCTGGCTGCTGCCGTTCTATCCCTCGCCGATGCGCGACGACGGCTACGACGTGGCGGACTATCACAACGTCTATCCGGCCTACGGCACGCGCAACGACGTGCGCCAGCTGGTGCGCGAAGCCCACCGGCGGGGCTTGCACATCATCACCGAGCTGGTCGTGAACCATACCTCCGACCAGCATCCCTGGTTCCAGGCGGCGCGGCGCGCGCCCAAGGGTTCGGCCAAGCGCGACTACTACGTGTGGTGCGAGGACCCGAAGAAATACGCCGGCACGCGCATCATCTTCACCGACACCGAGACCTCCAACTGGGCTTGGGACGAGGTCGCGCAGTCGCATTACTGGCACCGCTTCTTCTCCCACCAGCCGGACCTGAACTTCGACAATCCCAACGTGCTGAAAGCGGTGTTCCGCACCATGCGCTTCTGGCTCGACATGGGCATCGACGGCTTTCGCATGGACGCGATCCCGTACCTGATCGAGCGCGAAGGCACGATCAACGAGAACCTGCCCGAGACGCACGCCGTCATCAAGAAGCTGCGCGCGCTGATGGATGAGCACTACAGCGACCGGATGCTGCTCGCCGAAGCGAACCAGTGGCCCGAGGACGTGCGCGAATACTTCGGCGCGGGCGACGAGTGCCACATGGCGTACCACTTCCCGCTCATGCCGCGCCTTTTCATGGCGATGGCGATGGAGGATCGCTATCCCGTGGTCGAGATCATGCAGCAGACCCCCGAAATCCCCACGACTTGCCAGTGGGCGATCTTCCTGCGCAACCACGACGAGCTGACGCTGGAGATGGTCACCGACCGCGAACGCGACTACATGTACCAGATGTACGGAGCCGAGCAGCGTATGCGCGTGAACGTCGGCATCCGCCGCCGCCTTGCGCCGCTGCTGGAGAACAGCCGCGACCGCATCGAGCTGATGACCTTCCTGCTGATGACCATGCCCGGGTCGCCCATCCTCTATTACGGCGACGAGCTCGGCATGGGGGACAACATCTACCTTGGCGATCGCAACGGCGTGCGCACGCCGATGCAGTGGAGCCTCGATCGCAATGCCGGCTTCTCCCGCGCCGACCCGCAGCGGCTGTACCTGCCGGTCAACATGGACCCGGTGTACGGCTACCAGTCGATCAACGTCGAAGCGCAGGCCCGCAATCCCTCGTCGCTGCTCAACTGGACGCGCAAGCTCATCGGCGAGCGCAAGAAGCATCGCGCCTTCGGCCGCGGCTCGATCTCGTTCCTGCGTCCCGGCAATCGCAAGGTGCTGGCCTATTTGCGCGAGTACGATGGCGATACCATTCTGTGCGTGGCCAACCTCTCGCGCTATGCGCAAGCGGTGGAGCTCAACCTGGCGCGCTTCGAGGGCTGCGTGCCGGTCGAGCTCGGCGGCAAGACCTCGTTCCCGCCGGTGGGGAAGCTGCCCTACCTGCTCACCATGCCCGGCCACGGCTACTATGCCTTCCAGCTCTCCGCCGAGGCGCCGCCGCCCACCTGGCATGCGCAGATTCTGCCACTTAAAGAGCTGCCGACGCTCGTGCTGCTGGAAAGCTGGCGCGATCTGTTCTCGGGCCGCGGCGGCGCCAAGGAGATCCTGCGCGCGATCTCCAACAC
>JBOIEI010000636.1:0-3749 GCA_050741055.1 Burkholderiales bacterium
GCCGATCCACCGGGCAGCGCTTCGCGCCAGCAGGCGAGGCGCTCGGCGTAGCCGAGCGGCGGCACGGGAAGTGGCGGCGCCGTCGCACCGAGGCGAGGCAGTAGCGAGCGGTCTTGCATGCCGATGAAAAGTGCCAGCGGCAGTCCCGGAAGCGGCAGCGACGCCTCGGGTCCTGCGTGTGGCGCGTGGAGATCGCCCAGCGTCGAGGCGGAGAGGTAAACGGCGTGGCCGCGCAGCCACGCGGCGGTCAGCGCCTGCGCCAAGTGCTCGCGAGGCAAAGCGGGGTTCGGCTGAACGGTGGCCATCCCCGCTTGCTGCGCGCAGGCGGCCGCAAACTCGGCCAACGGCGCATCGACCGCACCCAGTACGGGAACGACGTGCCGGCCGCGTGTGCCGTCGAGCTTGGCCGCGCCGGTGGCCGCAACCCGGAGGCTGCCGACAGCCGCGATGGCGGAATGCGCCTGCAACGACGCCGGCATGACCGGTTCGAGCGCCGAGGGAAGCTCGGTCCCCGAGAACAACAGCTCGCGCGCGACCAGCGGCGGCACTTCGAGCGCAGCGTGCCACTCGTTCCAACCGCTTCCCGGCGTGAACGCGAGCAGGCCGTAGCGCAGCAAGGGGTGGGCGGAATCGAAGCAGCGCAGGAGGTCGTCGGGCGCGTCCCACAGGCGCTGCGCCAGCGCGAGCGTCGGGCGCGTGCGCGCAGGCTCGTTCAAGCAACTCGCGATCACGGGGCCGGCGGCGCTGTCGATGCTCGGCAGCAGCGCCATGGCCAGCACGAAGCGTTCCACCGGTTCGAGCCGCAGCTCGTGCGCGACCCAGCCGAACGAGCCACGCGTCGTGGGTCCGGTGAGCGGCGCCGGCGCGGCGATGCGCTCGCTCAGATAACGTGCGGTCACGTCCTCGGCGAAGAAGCCACGCTTGTCGCGCTCGTAGCGCACGAGATCGAGCGCGGCGAGCGCACGATCCACCGGCGCAGGCACTGGCGCGGCCTCTGCGGCGCCCTGCAGGCCGCGCTCGCGCCACAGCCAGCACACCTCGCGGCGCAGCCGTAACGTCACCTGCGCGAGCCAGTGCTGTGCAATCGGATCCTGGCCGCGAACGCCCGGCATGAAGGCGATCGGTTCGGTCGGTTCGGCGCTCTGGCGCAGACTGGACAGTGACGGCGTCATGGCACCACCACGCTGGGGCTCGATCGTGCCTGCTGGTTGTTCACGCGCAGAATGGCGCGATACGTGCCGGCCGGCACCGCGGTCGCGGCGTTCTCCACTGTGAGGGTCTGCTGTCCTGCCGCGGTCGTGACCGTGTCGAACAGGTGCACGGTCATGCCGTCGGAGTCGCGATAGAACGCGACCACGACGTCGTCGGTATCGGTGCCGAGCAGCGTGCCCTGCAGTTGCAGATCGGATCCGACCAGCGTCGCGCCGGTGACCGTCGGCAGCAGCCGCGCCGCCAGCAGATTGCTCGAGCGCGTGCGGGTGGGCGACAGGCGCCGGCGTACGATGAGGGGCAGCTCGCCGGCCGACAGCGTGCCGCCCGTGGCGATCGGCGTGCCGAGACTGCCTTCCGCGGTCACGATCAGCCGGTCGACGCGCCGCTCCACCACCGTGAGCATCACGTCGCCGAGCACGACTTCCATGCTGGCCGCGCTCACGTCGTCGCCGTAGATCGTCAACGTTGCGCCGGTTTCGAAGCGATCGGGCTCGACGCGGTGCAGCCGCGCGCCGAGCGAGGGGATCACTTCGATGCGCACGCCGTCGCGGCCGATGGTGGTCTCCGGCGCGGTGGTGTAGTCGATGCCGACCAGCAGCGAAGCGCGCGGCAGGCTTCCCGGCACGATCATCACCGGGCGCATCTGGAATGCCGCCGACAGGCGATAGCGCTCGTCACTGCCTTGCATGATCTTGGCGAGCAGGTCGGCGTTCGAATCGTCGAAGGTGAGCTTGAGCGGCTCGGGGTTGTTTTCGAGCGCGAGCTGCACATCGGGTGCGACCAGCGGATCGAGATGCAGGTAGTTCAACTCGTGCAGCGCGGACATGCCGCTGCCGAGCAGCTCGTGCGCCGCGGCGCTGTCGCTGCGCTCGTCGCGGTCGAATGCGGTCAGCAGGAACTTGAGCACCAGCCACAACGGCGGCGGTTCGCCGTCTCGCAGCGACAGATTGCGCAGCGTCGCGTCGAACGCGGTTTCGTACAGGAACAGGTTGAGCTTGGGCTCCGTGTTCGCCGCCGCCGCCTCCTCGGGCTTACCGATCGACACCTCGAAGCCGCGCCGGATGAGGTGATCCTGCAGCAGCCGTGAAACGGCGCCGATCGCCCGGGCGGAATCAGCGAGCGCCATGGTCAGATCCTGCGCAGCGCCCGGCGCGCGAGCGCACTGCGCCCGGGCGCAGCGCGTGGTGCGACCACCGGCCTGGGCGCGAGGGGCTGCGTGACGGTTTGCGCGGTAGGTGCGTCGACGCGCACATGGATGGCGCCGATCGAGATGTCGAGCGGCGGGTCGCGATCGACTATTGCGGCAATGCGAGCGGGGGCGATCGATGGTGTCTCCGAACGAAGCGGCGACATCGGTACAGCGCTGCGCTCGTGCGCGGCAGTCGGAGGCGCGATGAGATGCGCGCGCGCCATCGGAGTCTCGAACTGCGACGCGGGTTCTTTTGCATGCGCTGCCGCGTGCCCGGATCGTTCGGCGAAGCTCGGTGCGGGTTCATTGCCGTGCGCGAACGTGCGCTGGCGATCCGGCTGCTCGCCGGCGGCCACCCAGCGCAACGCGGCATCGATGAGCGCATGCGCAAGCGGCGGCGAGTGTGACGCCTCTTCGGCCGATGGCGTCGCACGTGGTACAGCCGGGTTCGGCTCGTCGGCAAGCGTTTGCGCGCTGCGCGCCGCATCGGCCGAGATCGCCTCGCGCCGAAGCGGCGACGCGGGTCCGGATTCGATTTGCGCCGTCACGGAATGCACGGCCAGCGTGGTGGGCGGCGCCAGCGCCGGCTGAGACACAGGCTCACCGACCGCGTGGGAAGTCGGCGCCGGCAGCGATGCAGGCTGCTCGGCGGGCGAGACCTCCGCAGGCGCAGTGCGCTCGGCAACAGGTCGCGCCGAGCCGGTGGCCTGCGAGAGCCCAATGCCGCTCGAGCGCAGCAGCGCCGCGAAGTAGTCGCTCATGATTCGACCTCGATCAGCGCCAGGTAGTGGGCGCGGCGAGCCGGGGGCAAGGCCACGATCTCGGCTTCGGTCCAGCCATAGCGCGAGGCCAGCGCATGGATCTCGTGCAGCAACGACCGGCGGCGGTGGTCGAGCCGTGCCAGCGCCACCGCTTCGAGGTCGATCGGAATGTCGTTGTCGGCGCCGCATGCGGGGCAGGGACAGAGCACCGACAGGGCGACCAGCGGATCGCGTTCGGCCAGCGTGCGGGCGAGCAGCGGCGCGTCTTCGGCGCGTGCTTCGCCCTCGAGCAGCAGGCTGTCGAGCATCGTTTGCATCGCCTGATCGCGCGAGCCGGGTCGCAGGCTTCGCCACCGACGTAGATCGTCGCCGGTGGGACGACGCAACTTCACGTGCCGGTCGCCTTCGAGCGGCGCCTCGATGAACGCATCGTCGTGCGGACTTGCGAGCAGTGCGTGCAGCTACAACGCAAACTCGAACGGTTCGCCGCAGCCGAATTCGCGGCAACGCGCGCTGAAGGAGAATTCGTGCGCGGAGGCATCGGTGACACCGACCAGGCGCAGCAACGACGCGGTCCGGATGCCGAC